>JBOGUE010000745.1:0-3802 GCA_050695955.1 Thermomicrobiales bacterium
GCCCAGCCCCACGCAGCAGTTGCGGGATGCCGCCCGAGAATCCGAAGACGTCCGGCAGCCAGGCAACGGTGTGCCGCTTGCCGAAGAGCTGCTCGAAGGTCCGTTGCCCGTAGAAGAGCTGGCGGACGAACGCCTCGCCGCCCGTCACCTGGCAGTCCGGCTCCAACCAGGAGCCGCCGACCGGCTCCCACCGACCTTCGGCCACCCGCTCCTTGATCCGTTCCAGCAGTTCCGGGTCGTCTTCCTGCAACCAAACGTATGCCTGCGCCGACGACTGATTGAAGGTGAAGTCCTCGTATCGCTCCATTAGGTCGAGCACCGACCAGAAGGTGCGCCGGTCCTTACGCCGCGTCTCCGCCACCGGCCACAGCCAGGCGAGGTCGATGTGCGCGTGCCCGGTCAGGACCAGATGCCCAATCGGCGGGTACTCCCGCTTCAGCCGCTCCAGACCATCGGCGATCACCTGCCGTGCTCGCGCGATGCCTGCCTCGGCCTCCGCCGGCAACGGTTCTAGCGGTCGTGGCCGATCCGGCAAATGCCAGAGTCCTTGCGATGGCGGCGAGACGTCGAACGCCTCAACCCCATAGCTTGGCGGCACCGTTGACACGCCGCTACCGATTGGGTTATTCCACATCTCGACGTACCGGCTGACCGTGATGCCGGTCGCCGTCGGCCAGGCGGACATCCACGCGACGTTCGCCGCTTCGACGACATCAAGCAAGAACGGCGCGACTTCCTCGCCGGCCAGTTGTTGGTTGGCGTCGAGGAGCATCGTTAGGTCGCGTTCCAGTGCCCGCGCCGCTCGGTGCGGCACGACCAGATGCGCCCGCTCGACCCGCGGCGTGGCGACGTCCGAACCGAACATTCCCTTCGGCGCCACCTCGGCCTCGATCGTGACTGCCTCGCCGCCTGCCGCCCGCTCGATCACCGGGAACCGATGGTGCATTGCGTTCAGCCCAGTGCGCAGCCCCGTCGAGAGTTGAACAAACCCTTCACCCCCAAGCCATAGCTCAATTTCGACCGCCTCCCCGGCCCACGTCTCCGGGATGCGACCGGCGCCGCTCAGCTGGACCGGCACTTCGACGACCGGCCAGGCATCTCCTAGATGCAAAGCGACCGGTTTGCTCCCACCGGTAGCGAAAGTCCAATCGTCGATCGTCGCTTCACTGGCGTTCCGCCAGGCGCGTAGCTCCTCAAGCCGGCGCAGCGCACGCCCTAGCCGCCGCTGCTCAACTGTCTCGGGCACGGTGCTTCCCTTCCCAATCCCCGTCTTTCCGATCACCGGCGTGGGGTTGAAAACCCCGCGCTGAACCTGCCAAACCCCTCCGAGGTTACGGAAATGGGCGTGCCAACCACAGTCCCGGCGGGACTTCTGTAGGTAGGTTACGGAGTCCAGCCCGGCGTTTCAACGCCGGGTATGCCGCCCGCCCTCAACGCCGGGCATTCCCGGTCGCGTTTCAACGCCGGGCATCCCCGGCCGCTTCGGTTCCGCTACTTGAAGCTCCCGACCGTGACCCCCTCAACGAAGAACCGCTGGAAGGCGAGGAAGAGGACGATCACCGGCAGCACGACGAGGATCGAGGCCGCCATCAGCAGGTTGTACTGGATGTCGTACTGCGACTGCGACTGGAAGAAGGTGAGGCCGATCGCCAAGGTGTAATTCTCCGTGCCGGTCAGATAGAGCAGCGGCCCGAGAAAGTCGTTCCAGGCGTGAAGGGCGGCGAAAATGCAGATCACGCTGATCGCCGGCAGCGACTGCGGCATGATGATCTGGAACAGAATCCGCAGCTCGCTGGCGCCGTCGATCCGTGCCGCGTCGGAAATCTCCTGGGGAATCTGCATCAAGAACTGCCGCATCAAGAAGATCCAAAAAGCATTGCCAAAAAAGAGCGGCACGACGAGCGGCAAGATGGTGTTGATCCAGTTGCCACCGAAGTCGACGCCCCACATGTGAAACATCGGTCGTGGCAGATTGGCGAAGATGTCAAAGAGGGCGATGATCAGAACTGGGTAGGGAATGAAGACGGTCGCCAGAACCAGCGCGAAGATCTTGTCTCGCCCCGGCCATTCGATGCGCGAAAATCCGTAGGCGACGATCGGGTTGGAGATTGCCGAGCCGATGACCGTCAGCGCGGTGATGATGCTTGTGTTCTTGAGGAACGTCCAAAAGGGAAAGACGTCGACCGCGTCCGCGAAGTTGGACCAGCGGAGATTGTGGGGAAAGAACGTCGGGGGGTAGAGGGAGAGTTCGGCGTTCGTTTTGAGGGCGATGACAATCATCCAGTAGAACGGGAAGAGATAGATGGCGCACATCCCGATCAGGACGATGCGAGGCAGGCCGAGACGCCGGAACTGTTTGGTAAACGCGAGCCATCGGCTGCGCGTCAACTCCGGCGCCTCCGCCACCTGTGCCTGCACGACCTTCGCCATTCCCGTCTCCTGAACGAGTCGTGAGTCGTGAGTACCGAGTGCCGAGATCCGGCTGACTACTGATTACTGGCGACTCACGACCCACGACTCACGACCGCGTCAGATCGTCTCGTAGTGGACCCAGCGTTTGGACCAGCGAAAGATCAGTAGGGCCAGTACCAGCGTGACGAGGAAGAGCACCCAGGCTAGAGCCGCCGCGTACCCCATCTGGCTGTAGCGGAAGCCGTTGCCGTAGAGATAGATCACGTAGGAGAGCGTCGAGTTCGTGGGATTGCCCGGCGGGTCGGTGCCGAAGATGACATAAATCTGCGTAAAGACCTGGATGCCGTGGGTGAGTCCCAGGATGATGTTGTAGAGGATGACCGGCGTCATCAGCGGTACGGTGACGTTCCAAAACTTGCGCCAGGTGCCCGCGCCGTCGAGCGCTGCCGCTTCATAGAGGGTATGAGGGATCCCCTTCAAGCCGGCGAGGAAGATGATCGCGGCCTGACCGGCGCCAAATTGGGCCAGGATGACCACGGCCAGCTTGGAATAGGTGGGGTCGCCGAACCAGTTGACGTTCGGCAGGCCGATGAAAAGCAGGAACCGATTAAAGATGCCGATAGTCGGGTCCATCATGTTTTTGTAGATGAACGAGAGGGCAAAGAGCGGGAGAATCGACGGCAGATAGAGTATCGCGCGGTAGATCGGCACCTCCGGTAATTGCTGGTTCATCGCCAGCGCTAGCGTCATGGCCACCACGACACCGACCGGCACCGCCAGGCCGGTGTAGTAAAAGGTGTTGTAGAGCGCCGTCCAAAAGAGATCGTCGTGGATCATGCGGTCGTAGTTATCGATCCCGATCCACCGCGACGCGCCAAAACCTGAGTATTCGGTGAAGCCGATGCGGATGGTGTAGATCATCGGGTAGAGCAAAAAGACCACAAACCCGATGATCCACGGGCTAATGAAGAGCAACCCCTTGGCAAGGTTGCGTCGTTCCCGCTTGGTCAGGCGAAAGCGGTCAAAGAAGCCCGGCTTCGTGTAGACGCGCGCTGTCGCAAGCTGAGCCACGAAACACCCCCAGCATCTGGACGGTCATCCATGCGCGCTATCCGTCATTCCGAGCGATAGCGAGGAATCGTCCCGTATGCCTTGCGGAGGACAGATTCCTCGCGGACTCCGAAGCTCGGAATGACGGGGTGGTGAAGCGGCATTCTACCCTTGATGACACGAGACGGGGGTGGGCGGCATCACCGCCCATCCCCAACCGGGTATCAGCTTACTCGGACGTGATCGGGCAGAACCCCTGGAGTCGTTCGTTCACGCGCTCCTTGACGGTCTGCAGCGCCGGCCCCGGCTCCTCTTCGTTGAGGTAAACCGCCTGCCAGGC
>JBOGUE010000746.1:0-7760 GCA_050695955.1 Thermomicrobiales bacterium
GGGCGGGGAAGGCCGAGGTGACGGCGGTGACGCCGGCGGAGACCGAAACCGCGACGGTCAGGATGTAGTCGGTCAGCAGCGCCGCGCCGGCGGTGAGACCGGCCAGCGGCCCCAGGTTCTCCTGGGCGACGACGTAGCTGCCGCCCCCGTTCGGGTAGGCTCGGATGACCTGGCGATAACTGAGGACGACGATGGCGAGCACGACCAGGATCGAGAGCGTGATCGACATCGTATGCACGAGCGCGGCGATGCCGGCCAGCGCCAGGACGCGCATGATCTCCTCCGTGGCGTAGGCGGAGGAGGAAATGTTGTCTGAGGCGAAGATGGCGAGCCCGCGCGGGATGCCAACGCGCTCGAGGAGCTCGGCGGCGGTGGGGATCGGCTTGCCGAAGAGGAACCGGCGGAGGTGGCCCGTCGGGGTGTGGGGCGCCAACGTCTCGGGGCGTGGCGTGACCACGCCGGGTCCGATCCGCTGAAAGTCCGGGTGCGGTGTCACACGAATAAACTGGTCCCCAGGACGCTGCCCCCGCACCACCTGGCGCCACGATAGGCCAGTGTCATCGAGATAGACCTGACTCCTGTTTGGGCTGGCCGGGCCGACTAGCTCCTCGTGTCCGGCACCTGCCTGATCAACGTTCCGGTTCATGCTCTGTTCCCAACTCCTTGCTCGCGGTGCCCACGGCGGCACAACACCACGCCGCCGGCACCGATCACGGTGAGTTCGAGACCACTGGCTTCGGCGCACATCCGGCAGCGCAGCAGTTGGCCATACATCGGTCGATGATCGAGGACAACATGAATCGCTTTAATTTCCGGGGCGGCCATGATCGTGCGGCAAACGCTCTCGACCGTTTGCTCAAGGAGATCAGCGTTGTCTCCCTGCTCTGTCGTCATGCTCACCGTCCTAACCTCGGCGTGGCGTCGGACTTGGTCACGCAGCGAGCACAGCGCATCCTGCCCGATACGGCAGCCCATCGGCTGCATTCGGAGGCCAGACTAGGATGTGGGGCGTGTGAACGGTGTTAATACCGCGGTGGACAGGATTAGAAAACGGTTAGAAACCATCGTCGGCGAATCGGCAACGAAGTCTTCACTCGGCGCGTAGGCGGTAGCCGACGCCGGGCTCGGTCACGAGCCATCGTGGACGCGCCGGATCGTCCTCCAGTTTGCGGCGGAGGTAATTGACGTAGACGCGCAACTGCTGCGAGTTCTCGGCCGCGTAGCTGCCCCACACCCGTTCCAGCAGTTGGCGATGGGTCAAGACCTTGCCGGCGTTCGCGGCCAAGACCCGCAGCAGGTCGTATTCGGTTGGCGTGAGGTGGACTTCGACGCCCGCCTTCGTCACGACGTGGCGCGCGACGTCGATGGTGACGTCGCCGACGGTGAGGCGCGATTCGTCCGGCTCGCCGGCACGACGCAAGACCGCCCTCACGCGCGCCAGCAATTCCTCGATGCCGAACGGCTTCGTGAGGTAGTCGTCGGCGCCGAGATCGAGGGCCTGCACCTTGTCGCGCTCCTGGCCGCGGGCGGAGAGGACGATGATTGGCGCCTTCGACCAGGTTCGCGCCTGGCGGACGACCTCGAAGCCGTCGATGCCCGGCATCACGAGATCGAGGACCACGACGTCGGGCAGCCACGTCGCCAGCATCGTCAAGGCGGACTCGCCGTCTTCGGCGACTTCGACCTCGTAGCCATGGCCGGTTAGCGCCATGCGCAACGCTCGCCGAATCTGGGGCTCGTCGTCGGCGATGAGGACGCGTTGGCCGCTCATGCGGGCATCCCATCGGCGTCTGCAAGCGGGATCGTGAACCGGAATGCGGTGCCTTCACCGACGCGGCTTTCCACCCAGATCCGCCCTCCGTGCGCCTCGACGAGGCCCTTGCAGATCGCCAGGCCGATGCCGGTGCCGCCTGCGTGCGCGGCGTTGCTCGCCCGATAGAACTTTTCGAACAATCGCGGAAGCTGGGTTGCCGGAATGCCCGGACCCCGATCCATGACACCAAACGCGATGGCTTCGCCGATCCGCCGGGCCGACAGTGCAATGGCCGTACCGGGTGGCGTGTACTTCACCGCATTCTCCACCAGATTCACGAGCACCTGCGCCAATTCAACGTAGTCGAAGCAGGCGAGCGGCAAGTCGGGTTCTACATCCGTCGTCAAATCGTGCTGATCGGCGCGATTGGCCAGCCGGCCCGCGACGTCCGCGACCAGCTCGGCGACGTCGTACCACTCTTTGTCCGGACGGAATGCGCCGCCTTCGATGCGCGATAGGTCGAGCAGATTACCGACCATCAGCGACAGGCGGTCGGTCTCTTCGTCGATCGCCTGCAAGAATTCCGAGCGCGCATCCTCATCCCACACAACCGACTGGTCCAAGAGCGACGTCGCCGAGGTCTTGATCGCCGCCAGCGGCGTCCGCAAATCGTGCGATACCGCCGCGAGCAAGGCGGACTTCAACTCGTCCGATTGGGCGAGGACAGCGACTCGCCCCGCCTCTTCGGTGAGCCGCGCCCGCTCCAAGGCGAGGGCAGCCTGGTTCGCAAAGCTCGTCAGCAGCCGCTCATCCTCAACCTCGAATCTCCCCTCGCCCGGCTTGCCCGAAACTTCGAGCACACCGACGGTCCGTTCCGCCGTGGCGATGGGAACATAAAGCACATCAGACTTGCGTCGCCGAGCAGCTACGTTCGGCATCGGTCGCGAGCCGTGGGGCGGTCGTACCTTGGGGCGGGCGACACCCTGACTGGCAGGTTCCCGGTGCTCCATTGCCCAGACGGCGACGGCGAGGCGCTGGCGATCGATTGACGAATCAACGTCCGCGGGGAAACGCGCACGCACCGCGAGCCGTCCGTCAGCGTCGGGCAGCAGGATGCGACACTGCCGCGCTCCATAGACGTGGACGACCCGCTCGACGATGGCCGCCAGGATATCGTCGAGCGTGGCGTTGCCGATCAGCGCGGCGTTGAGCTCATACAACAACGCGGAGCGCCGCTGTTCCCGGACGGCGACCTCGGTCCGTACACGCACCCGGGCCACCAGATGACCGGTGACGATTGCAACTCCTAGATAAATGAAGAGTGCCAGGACATGATCGCCATCCGCCACGGTAAAGGTATGGAAGGGCGGGAGGAAGAAGAAATCAAAGACGAGAAACGAGAGCACAGCGGCGAGCGCCGCCGGACCGGCGCCAAGGCCGAGTGCCAAAGCAAAGGAGAGCAAGAGGAATATCAGCGCGACATTCAGCACACCGAGTTCGGCGCGCACGGTCAACATCGCGGCGGATACGGTTGCCACAACGAGCGCCGCCGCGAGGTACGGCGATGGAATTTGGACCGCCCGCTGCACGACGTGGAGGCCGCGATCGACCTGCTCCTGGAGTGATGCACTCCCCATGCGTACCCGTCTCATGGTTCGTCTTCGCCGAAAAACCGCCGCCGCGCGGCCTCGTCCGCCACCAGCCCGTCCGGACCTCGTGCAAGGATCAGGCCGAATCCGCCGGCCGCCGGGTCTGACTTACGCGCTAGGTCCACCCGCTCTCGGCGGGCATCGGCCTCGGGTCCGACCTCGATCGTCAGCGTGCCAAGCCACGTGGCGAATGCACGCAGCACCGAGAAATAGGCCGCGCGGCGCCGCGCGAACACCTCGATGGCCGCGGTCCAATCCCGCTCGGCCAGCAAGAGGTCCCGCAACTCGCGCACGTCGCGAAAGACCAACGAGAGTCCTTGGCCGACGCTCGGGTCGTTGGCGCCGGCCGCATCACCGATCAGCACGACGCCGTCCGCCGTGAGGCGGCTCGACCAGACGTCGTTATTCGGGAAGAACGCGACCGGCCCCGCCGGCGTTGCCCACTCGAACCAGCCATCCGGGAGCAGTCCCGCGCAGAAATCGACGAAGGCTGTCCGGTTCTTTGCCCCACGGAGTGCCGCCAGCCGCTCGGCCATCCCGAGGACGTAGGCGCGGGCTTGTCCGTTGCCCTGGGGGAAGATGAACATCCGCCCGCCGTCGAAGTTTGCCGCGTGGGTCTTCCCCTCTGGCAGCGTCGTCCCACCAAGCAACCCGCCGGCGAAGTGATGATGGATTGGGTCTTCTTCAGCCCGCGCCCCGATCCAGCGCCGCACCCCCGACGTTCGCCCATCCGCGCCGACGACGAGACGAGCGCGGATCGTTTGGTCGCCCTGATCCGACGCAACGGTGATCTCGGGCGTACTGCCGTGCCCCAGCGCGGTGACTCTGGCCGGACGGATCACGGTTGCGCCGCGAGTTGACGCATGCCCCAGCAACGCATCTTGCAAGGCGGGGTGAAAAACTGTGACTTCCGGCAGCCCATTCTCAGGATCGTCGGCCCAGTGGGACGGTTCATTCGCCTGCCGGTTGGTATAGGTCTGCCAGATCGGCAGCTCGACCGCGTTGGCCGTGGCCAGCGGCGGATCGAGCCCGAGCCGCTTTGCCTCCCGGTAGCCCCACGGGTGGATGCCCTCGCCCCGCACTTTGTCGCGGAAGACGGGCTCCCGCTCGACGACGACGACGCCAAGTCCTGCCTCGGCCAAGACCGCGGCGAGCGTCGATCCGCCGACGCCCCCGCCGACAATCGCGACATCTACGTTCAACGATGTACTATCGTACATGGAACCCCTTCAGTGTGCTCAGCGTTTTTCGTCTCGACCACAGATTCTACGAGCCTGACGGTTACGTCGTCGCGGTTTCTTCGCGGTCGCTCGCGGTCTGATCCGCGTTCGGCAGTCACCCGATGAGGAGAGCGCGATGAAATCGCTCGGACGCCGGTTCACGTCTGGGTTGGAGGCGCTTGCCGCAAGGCTGCCGGATACACGCTGGCTCGTCCACGGCAGCTCCTTCATGGTCGAATCCCCGCTTGCTGTCTATGCGTGCCGCGATGCGTTGGCGGCACAGTTCCGTCCAGTGCCAGATGTCATCGAATGGCTGGAGCACGTGAAAGACTCTCGCCCACATCAAGGATTCAACTCCAGCACGCTCAATTACCCACCCGACGCGCTCTACGGCTGGTCCACGTACGAGGTCAAGGCGCGGATCGGCCCCTGGCCCCATCCATTCTCGCCGTGGGCCATCGCCACATTCCACGGCACACCGGAGGGAACGCGCCTTGAAGGCACGTTTCAACTCCCGCGGTGGTCGACTCACGCGGTCATCGTCGTCTCGACTTTGTGGATGCTCTTTTTCTGGCGCGACACCGTGTCGGCAGATGGATATGGCGAGTACATTTCCGAGGCAGTAGCGGCACTCGCCGGCTTCGGTGTGCTCACTGCCATTTTGGTCTTTGTCTATTGGCACGCGCGCGATCGGTTTTTCGCGAGTCAGCGCCTGTTGCTCGAATCGATGGCCGCGATCCTGACCGCAACCGCGGTGAGAAGCGACATCGGTCAGATCTAGCCATCCCCATTGGCGTTGGCATCGAGGAGGTCACGGAGGCGGCTGATATGCTCAGGCGTCGTACCGCAGCAGCCGCCGATCACCCGCGCGCCGTGTCGCAACCAGGGAGCGACCATATTGGCGTATTGATCGCCGCTCACCGCCTCATCCGGCGCCCACCCCATCTCCGGGTCGGCGATACCAAGGTTGGCATAACCACCGATCGGCAATGCGGTCAGCGTCCGTAATTCCTCTAGGGCGGCGTCGATGACCCGAACTGGCGCGCAATTGACCAGAATAGCGGCCGGATCGTGCGGCGTCACTCGCGCAACTGCTTCAGCGAGCGTCTCGCCGCTCAACAAACGACCGTCATCGCCGCAGACGAACCCGACAGTTGCATCGAGTCCTGTTTCCCGCGCCGCGATCAGCGCTGCCTCCGCCTCAGTCGCAAGCGGCATCGTCTCCACCATCAGAAAATCCACGCCCGCCTCCGCCAGCAACCGCGCTTGTTCCCGGTGCTCCGTCAGCGCCTGATAAAACGGAGGCGACAACCACGGCGAGTAACAATCTTCCAGCGGCGCGATCGACCCGGCGACCAAGACGCCAACCCGTCCCCCGGCCGCGCCATCCCGCGCCAACCGTACAGCGAGATTGTTGAGGGCGACAACATCTCCGGCAAGCCCTGCCCGGGCGAGCGTGCGGCGCGTGGTCCGAAAGGTATTCGCGACTATCACGTCCGCGCCGGCCCGCGCGTAGTCGGTGTGGATCTGGCGCACGACGTCCGGCCGCTCGATCAAGCCCAGCGCCGACCAGAGCGGCAGCGTCGTCGCCACGCCCCGGCGATGCAACTCCGTACCCGTGGCTCCATCGAGCAAGAGCACGTCGTCGGACGTGAGGCGGCGAGTTATTTCGCTCAAATCGGCCTCCATTCTCCCCCACCCCTCTCCCACCACCCATTACGATTCCATTTCACCGATCATGAAGGCGACCAGGACCACGACAAACGTTGCGGCGTTTGCGATGGCGGCCATTCGGGCGCACTCCTTCGGGTCTGGCCGGGCGTTGGCCCCGACGTGCTCGAATCCGACCGGGATCAACGCCGCGAGGGCGAAGAGATAGTGCCAGGCCGTCTGGTCATGGTCACCGCCAAGCACGTTGAAGTCCAACAGGTATTGCACTACCAGGACGCCCGCGACACCGATTGGACATCCCCGCCCCGATCGGGATCGCGTTCGTTCGACTGCCAGAATTTGTATACTCGCGTCCTATTCCACTCAGGTGTGCATCTTGCATGTGCCGATGGGGGATCGCCACGCGAGACGCACGTTCAGGCGAGAGGAGACCCGATGGATCAGGGACAACAGTCAGCAACGATCGCCGCGCTTCTGGCCGAGGACCGCACCTTCCCGCCCCCATCTGGCTTCGCGGCAAGCGCCACTGTCAACGACCGCGGTATCTACGAGCGCGCCGTGGCCGACCCGGAGGCGTTCTGGGCCGACCAGGCGAAGATGCTCGATTGGTTCAAGCCGTGGGATACGGTCCTCGAATGGGAGTCGCCCTTTGCCAAGTGGTTCGCCGGCGGCCAGCTCAACGTCTCGTACAACTGCCTCGATCGCCATGTCGCCGCCGGACGCGGTGATCGCGTTGCCTACTACTGGGAAGGCGAGCCAGGTGACCGCAAGACGATCACCTACCGGGAGCTTCTCGACGACGTCTCTCAGTGCGCCAACGCGCTTAAGGAACTGGGTGTACAACGCGGTGATCGCGTCGCCATCTACATGCCGATGATCCTCGAGCTGCCGATCGCGATGCTCGCCTGCGCCCGCATCGGCGCGCCCCATACCGTCGTCTTCGGCGGCTTCTCCGCCGAGGCGCTGGCCGACCGGATCAACGACGCCGAGGTGAAGGTGCTCATCACCGCCGATGGCGGCTACCGCCGCGGTTCCGTCGTCAATCTGAAGGCCAGCGTCGATGAGGCCGTTAGCAACACCCATTCGATCGAAAAAGTGCTCGTCGCCAAACGCACCGACCATGGCGCAAACATGGTCGAGGGCCGCGACGTCTGGTGGCACGACGCCGTTTCCGGCCAATCGACCGCGTGCGAACCGGAGAAGATGGAGAGTGAGGATATGCTCTACCTCCTCTACACCTCCGGCACGACCGCCAAGCCGAAAGGCATCATTCACACCACCGGTGGTTATCTCCTCGGCTGCGCCGCCACTCACAAGTGGGTCTTCGACGTCAAGGACGACGACGTCTATTGGGCTGCCGCCGACATCGGCTGGGTCACCGGCCACTCGTACATCGTCTACGGGCCACTGGCGAACGGTTCGACCGGCGTCATGTACGAGGGGACGCCCGATTATCCGGCCTGGGAC
>JBOGUE010000747.1:0-4080 GCA_050695955.1 Thermomicrobiales bacterium
GTCCGGGGCCCTGCCTACCCGGCAGCCGCGAGGTATTGGGCAGCCACAAAACCGGTCTCGCCGGTGTCGATCACGGTGACCGGCAGCCAGTCGCCTTGCGCCTCGCCGGTCACTTCGAGCTCGGTCCCTTCCGCCAGCAACGTCACGACGCCAGCGTCGGTCGAAGGGCCGGAGCGGAGGTTGACGTCGGTTGTGGTCACGACGGTGGCCCCGACCGGGACGCTGGCCGCGCCGCCAAGGCCAGGAGCGAGGAAGACGTAGGCCAGCGTCGAGCCATCCTGCCCGCGCAGCCAGGCGATGCCGCCATAGCCGCTACCGCTGACGTCGCGCAAGCCGACCGCGAGGTCGTCACCGACACGGACGCCACCGATGTCGCCGCAGACGATCGGCGTGTCGTCGTCCGCGCTAGCGCGAATGACGACGGCGTGGGGAGTGGTTAGCAGATCGCCGAGGCCGACGCGCACCGTCGTGGTGCTCTGGCTGACTGGGATGCCGGTCGCGGCGCCGGTCGTATCGCTGGCGTCTTCGTCGGCTTGGCCGCCGGGCACGATTTCGAAGAGGTCGTAGGTGATCGCGGTGTCGAGCTGGTCGCAGGTGCCGGCGCTGATGATCGCCGGGAAGGGCGGGCTGGCGGTGACGACCGCTTGCGCCAAGCCAGGCCGGGGAATGCACAACTCGGTGCCGCTGGTCCCTGGCTCGCCGCCGGGCCCCTCGGTACCGTCGGACCCGCCGACCGATCCTTCCGTGTCGGCGGCGGCCGAGCGCACGAGCGCGCCACCGGCGACGAGGCCGGCCAGGCTGCCGACCAGACGGCGACGGGTGCCGGCAATGCCGAAGGCACGCGTGATGGCATCAAAGGCGCGGGCGTCCAATTCGCGGTAGCTCCTGAGTCAGTCGACACGACAAGTGGGAAACGCACGCGGGGTCACCGGATCGCATGGGCAACTGGAACGGGTTTCTCGCAATCCCGTGACGACATCACTTTACTCGAAAATACCAGGAATGCAAGAAGTGCCATATTGTCACATAGCAATCGGCGTTGTTCGTCTTTTCCAGCAAGGTGATTTGTGCACGAGCGTACTGATGATCTGCGGATAATGCGCAAACGCGGGGATACCCGCGGCAGCGGTATGATCGGTAGACGCGGCGCGATCAATCGGCCAGGAGAGCAGCATGGATAAGGAGACAACGGCGCGTTTGACGCAGGCGCTTGGGGTCGCGGCGGGGATGCACCAGGAGCGGCGCCAAGAACTGGCGGACCGCCTTGCCGAGGTCGGCGGTGACTACGACCTGCAGGCACTGGACGCAGCGCGGGAGACGGCCTACCGCTACGTCGTCGCCGCCTCGGAGCTGCGCGGCTTCCGCTGGGCGCTCAGGCAGGCGCTGGACGACGACGAGATCGCGGCGATGGCACAGGAAGCGGGGTCGAATTGGGATGAGTTGTTGACGACGCGGGAGGCTCCCATGCAGCCATTCAGTCGCTCGGAGGACGACGAGCATCGGAGGCAAGAGCCGTGTTGATGGTCGTATCTTCGAATAAATGAAGGTAGGACCCGTAACGGTATCTGCGATATCGCTCCCCACCGGTGACCTCGGCGAGTAGCCCGATCCGCTCGAATGCCGTCACGAGGCGATTCGCCGTTGCATAGGAAACGCCAAGCCGCTGTTCGACGAAGCGCGCATTGATCACCGGATTGCGAAAGAGCAACTCGAGGAAGCGACCGCCATTTCCTCCTGCAATTCGTGCGTGAACGAGGGTTCTATGCTCCACCGCGAGTTTGACGACGACTCGGGCGGTTGCGGTCGCCGCCTCGGCGGTTACCGCGACGCCGTGCAGGAAGAATCGCAGCCAACCCTCCCAGTCCCCGGTCTCTCGGATTGCGGTCAGGCGATCGTAATACTCGGCTCGGTTGGCCTTAAGGAAGGTACTAAGATAAAGCACCGGGCGATGCAGCAGATGGCGCTGGTAGAGAAGCAAGGAGATCAGCAAACGTCCGACCCGGCCATTTCCATCCAGAAAGGGGTGGATAGTTTCGAACTGGGCATGGGCCAAACCGCAGTCGACCAAGGTGTGCTCGGACGGCTCGCGATGCAGAAACCGCTCCAGATTGTCCAACGCCGGCCACAGCTCAGACGGCGGCGGTGGGACATACACCGCATGTTCCAGTGGAACAAAGCCGCCGGCAATCCAGTTTTGGGTCGTTCGGAACTCGCCCGGTCGCCGATCGGCGCCACGGATGTTCTGGAGGAGAACTTCGTGGACCTCGCGAATGAGGCGCAACGAGAGCGGGAGCGTCTGCAAACGCTCGATCCCGTGGTTCATGGCACGAACGTAGTTGACGACCTCGACGACGTCACGCGGGAGCTCGCCCCCCGTTGGATCGACCTCGAAGGTCAGCACGTCGTCGAGCGAGCTTTGCGTGCCTTCGATCTGGGAACTGAGGACGGCCTCGTGACGAACCGACATGGCGACGAAGAGGTCGGCATCCGGCAGCGTCGTCACGACCCCGTCAAGGCGCGCGACGCTCTCAGCCGCATGCACAAGCACGCCATGCAACTCACGATCCAGCGCCAAGGGAGGGTCGGGTGGCAATGGCGCCGGGATGAATGCGCGATACCCGGCCACCTGCTGCACGTAGCGTCCTACGCGCGAACGCTGAGTCATGTCGTGCCATCCTTATGATCGTCCGTGACAGTTAGCGGTCGCCGGGCCTATCTAATGTTCACCTTGGGGTCGATTCTATCATTACGTCGCGCACGACGCCCGTGAGGATGGCCTGGTAGGATCATTTCAATCGAAATCTCCCACGACGAACGGCTAGGACCTTCAGATGCAGCAACCAAGCATCGACCTGAACAGCGACCTGGGAGAAAGCTTTGGGGCGTACCGGGTGGGGTACGACGCGGAGCTCTTTCCGCTGATCTCCAGTGCGAACGTCGCCTGCGGGTTCCATGGCGGCGATCCGCGGGTGTTGGAGCGGACGGTGCGATTGGCGGCGGAGCACGGGGTCGCGGTCGGGGCGCATCCGAGCTACCCGGATCTGGTCGGTTTCGGACGACGGGTGATGGCGTCGTCGCCGGACGAGGTCCGTACCGACGTCCTCTACCAACTCGGGGCGCTCGACGCTTTCTGCCGTGCGGTCGGGTTGCGGATGCGCCACGTCAAGCCACACGGCGCACTCTACAATCATGCGACGACCGACGCCCCGACCGCGACGGCAATCGCGGCGGCGGTCGCGGCCTACGACCCGGACCTGATTCTCTTTGCCATGCCCGGATCGGCGTTGCTGGCGGCGGGGGCGGCGGCCGGCCTGACGGTGGCGCGGGAGGCGTTCGCGGACCGCGCGTACCGCGCCGACGGCACGCTCGTTTCCCGGCGGGAATCGGGGGCGTTGATTACCGACCCGGAGGAAGCGGCGCGGCGGATGGTGCGCCTCGTCCGCGAGGGGCGTCTGACGACGATCGAGGGGAAGGAACTCGACCTGGAGGCCGAATCGATTTGCATCCACTCCGACACGCCGGGGGCGCTCGCAATCGCGCGCGCGGTCCGTCGCCGCTTCGCGGACGCGGAAATCGTCGTGCGGGCGCCGGGGGTGACGTGAGGGCGGAAGGCGGAAGGCGGAAGGCGGAATTGCCGGACGCTGCGCAGCCCGTCGTTTTGGCGAACGAGGAGCGCGGCCCGCTACGTCTTCCGTCTTGCAACTCCGCCGCCTTCCGCCTTCTCGCCGAGTCAGGGCTGCTGGTCCGCCTGAGTGAGGAGGAGCGGATCGAGCCGAAGTTGGTGGCGGAGGCGGCCGCATTGGCGCGGGCCATCGAAGCGGCCGTACCGCACGGTCTGCT
Organism: Thermomicrobiales bacterium; assembly: GCA_050695955.1. Lineage (GTDB taxonomy): Bacteria > Chloroflexota > Chloroflexia > Thermomicrobiales > UBA6265 > JBOGUF01. The sequence continues at coordinate 3,841 of JBOGUE010000747.1, forward strand.
CGACGTGGTGCCGGCGTACACCACGATTCTGGTGAGCTTCGACCCGCGGCGGGTCGAGCCGGCCGCCGTGGAGGCGGCGATCCGGCGCGCGGCGGATTCGACATCGCGGGATCCACGCACGGAATCGCGTCTGGTGACGATCCCGGTCGCCTACGGTGGCGACTATGGGCCGGATTTGGCGGACGTCGCCAGGCATACGGGTCTGACGGCCGAGGAGGTCGTGGCGCGGCACGCGGGGGC
>JBOGUE010000748.1:0-5088 GCA_050695955.1 Thermomicrobiales bacterium
GGCCTTCCGGTAATACGAGCCCGCGAGGGCGATTCTTCGCGGGCTCGTATTACCGGAATACGAACGTTCGGTTGACGCGGCGATTGCGGTATAGTCGCCGCGCCTTGCTTGCCCGTGCTGGAGCGCAATCGCGATCGAGGAGTGAAGAGCCGTGCCATCGCTGTCAGAGTTGCTCGCCGCCGTCGACGCCGCCCGCGAGGAGACGATCGCACTCACTCAGGCGCTGGTCCAGGTGCCCTCGATCAACACCGGCGTCATGCCGACCGGCGACGAAACACCCGCTGCCAGCGTCATTCGCGACAAACTCGCGGCCGACGACATCGCCTCCGAGATCTTCGAATCGGCCCCGAATCGCGGCAACCTCGTCGCCCGGCTCACGGGCGACGGCTCCGGCCCAAGCCTGCTGCTGATGGGTCATACCGACGTCGTTCCGGTTGAGGATGCGGCCCAGTGGAAGTATCCGCCCTTCTCGGCGGAGATAGCGGACGGTCGGATCTGGGGTCGCGGCAGCGCCGATATGAAGTCGACCGTCGCCGCCGAGACGATGGCGCTCATTCTCCTCAAGCGCCACGGCGTATCGCCGCAGGGCGACCTGGTCCTCGCCGCCGGCGCCGACGAGGAGTCCGGCGGGGCGTACGGTTTCGGCTGGCTCGCCAAGCACCACCCCGAGAAACTCCGCGCCGACGTCGCCGTCAACGAGGGCGGCGGCAACCCCATCCGGCATGGCGGTCGACTTACCTACCCGATCAACCTCGGTGAGAAGGGCCGGCTCGAGATTCGCATCACCGTCACCGGCCGCGGTTACCACGCTTCCGCGCCCTGGATGGCTGACAACGCGATCTACAAGGCGCAACCCGTCCTCGACCGCATCGCCGCATACCAACCCGAAGTCTCGACCGACGCCGAAATCTTCCGCCATCTCGACGCCGCGCTCGGCATCGCAGACCCGGTCACACCAGAATCCATCGACCAGATCGTCGCCGACCTCATGCCGCGGAATCAGCGCATCGCCTCCTGGCTGCGCGCCGCCTCGCGCATGACGATTGTCGCCTCTATGATCAAGGCCGGCGTCAAAAGCAACTCCGTCGCTGAAACCTGCCTGATCACCTGCGATGTGCGCACCCTGCCCTGGCAAGACGAAGCCTACGTCGCGCGCCAGCTCGACAAGATCCTCGACGGGATCGACGGCGTCGCCTACGAGATCATTATCACTGCCACGCCGAGCGCCTCAGCCGTCGACGAGTCGTTTCTGGATCAGATCGAGCGCGCTACCCGCCTCGCGGTCGGCCGCGATGACCTCTCGTTCTGTCCCGGCATCACAACCGGATTCACCGACAGCCGATTGGTCCGCCCGCTCGGCGTCGTCGCCTACGGCTTCGCGCCGTCCCATCCCGACAGCGACCCGAGTCTCGACGGCGCCCACAACATCAACGAGTCGGCGAGTATCGACGACCTCATGGTGATGACCAGGATGTTCGTCGCGCTGGCCTGGGACATCGTCGCCCATCACGAGTGATCGGCGTCAATGCGCTTTCGAAACATGACGCGCGAGCGTGGAGCGCACTTGGATTGCCCACACCCGGTGCTGGTCGCGCATCGCACTGAAAAGGTGAGCGCATTCGTCGTCGCCCGCCTCCCCGGCATCATTTGCGTACTTGGTCATAACTTCAACGCCCTGTAAAAGGTTGCCGAGCGTAATCACCAGATCGTATTCGAGGTCGGACACGCCGAACTCGCGCGTTCCCTCTGCCATGACGCTCCTCCTCCTCCTGTGCCCGTCATCGCGGTGCGCCGTTCACCCGACGAACGGCGGGAGCCCAACGCGCAAGGCGTGTGCCACGTGGACGGCACCGGTGACGGATCAGCGAGTACAATTCGCGCCGCTCGCATAGTGGGCCAGATTGATCGCGTTTCGAATGATTTGACTAGAGAGGTTGGAATGCCATGAGTTCGACCGCGGAATCACTGCAACTACAGGGCTATGTGGTCCGCCCAGCAACAATCATGGACGCTGCCGCCGCAACCGAGTTGTTCAACGCCTGCGAGATCGCCGAAACTGGCGAACCAGACTTCATCGACGGCGAAGTCGAAGCCGAATGGAAGCAGCGCGACTTGGCCAATGAGGTCACCCTCATCCTCGGCCCAGACCGCAAACCGGTCGGTCAGCTCGCTATCGAGCATCGCGGGCATGTCGTCGTCTATGCGGACATATATGTCCACCCCGACCACTCCGGCCGCGGCCTCGGCACCTTCCTTGTCCGCCGCGGCGAAGAACAGGCTCAACCCCACGTTGCCCTCGCCCCATCCGGCGCCCGCGTCGTCCTTCGCAACGTCGTCAACGGCTGGAACAAAGAAGCGAACGCCCTCCTGCAAACCCTCGACTACGAAGCGATTCGCCACTTTTATCGAATGCTGATCGACCTCACCGAACCGCCGGCCGCGCCCGAATGGCCAGCCGGCCTCACCGTACGCCCCTGCGCCCCCGGTGTCGACGAGCGAGCCATCTACGCCACCGTCGACGAGGCGTTCCGCGATCACTGGAACGTCGGGCCGACGAGTTTCGACGAGTGGATGAAGCGCAAGATGGCCGACGGTTACGATCCCAGCCTCTGGTTTCAGGTCTTCGACGGCAAGCAGATGGCCGCCGCCGCCGACTGCCGCCTCAACGGCGAGATGGGCTGGGTGATCGACGTCGCCGTGCGTCGCCCCTGGCGCAAGCGCGGCATTGCGACCGCCCTCCTCCAGCACATCTTCGGCGAGTTCTACCGACGCGGTAACACCCGCATTGGCCTCGGCGTCGACGCCCAGAATCCGCACGGCGCCACTCGACTTTACGAGCGCATCGGCATGCGCCCCGTCCGCCAGTTCACCTTCTACGAGAAAGTGCTGCGTGACGGCGCCCTGTGGAGCGACGACGAAGCTAAGGACGGCTAACGGGCTGGACAGGCGCGGGCTGCCCTTTGCCGCCCACGTCCGTACCATCCATCGAAATGATATCTACCCGCATCATGGCGCCGTTTGATTGGAAGCTGGGGAACACCCTCACATCCGATCGCGATGCTCACCTGCCCGGCGACCGACAAACCCCGTTGAGCTGAACGTGTACACCGACCCTTCGCGGAACACCGAGCGCCTCTGGTAGTCAACCATCCGTCATTCCGATCGCCCACATCCGTCATTCCGATCGCAGAGAGGAATCTCGCCTTCGTCAGAGACACGGGACGATTCCTCGCCGCGGCTCGGTATGACGCGGGAGCCGACTCCGCAAAACGTCTACACAATCGTGTGCCCCTCCGCATACACCGTCATCGTCAAAGCCGTGTTCTGAAAGTTCGGCGCGTCCGCAATCGCCGCCGCAAACTCAGGGCTCTCAACTGCCAGCCGATAGGCCGCTTCGTCGTCGAAGGCCAACACGGCAACGCCGTCGTATGCCGGATCGCCGTCCGGCGCCCCGGTCGCCACATAGCATTGGTCCGTCCGCGCGCCCGGCGCCTTCGCCGTCAGCGGCGTGTGCTTCTCGATCCAATACCGCCCAAACTCCTCGGGCGACATCGCGTCGGCCTTCTTGACGAGGAAGACGACATGAAACACTCAACTACTCCTCTCGCTGAGTCGGAGTCGGACGCAGAAAGTCTGGCCGTAGATATGCCGGGTCAGGATGCCGATAGAACCCTTCGCCCGACTTCTCTCCGAGTTTGCCGTCCGCGATCAGACGGTGCAGCGTCGGCGACGGCGTATCGGTCGGGTCCCTGGTCACCGCCTGATACGACGCCTCGATGTCAGCCACGACATCCAAGCCGACCATGTCCATAATCCCGAACGGTGCGTGCGTTGTTTCGAAGAACATCATCCACAGCCGGTCGATATCCTCAGGGTCGGCCACGCCTTCGTCGACGACCCGGAGCGACTCTCGCTTCACCGCCCGCCAGATCCGGTTGATGATGAACCCCTTACTCTGGCCGTGGACCACCGCGGTGACCAGCCCCAGCGATTCACCAAGGCGACGCACGGTCTCCATGACCTCATCGCTGGTTTGCCCGCAGCTCATCAACTCCAGCATCGACCGTACCCAGATCGGCGCGAAGAAGTGCGTGTTCAAGACGCGTTCGGGCCGGTCGACCACGTCCGCCAGCAACGCCGACGGCAGCGACGAACTATTCGTGCTCAATATCGCGTTCGGCGCGAGCCGCGACAGGTCGCGGAAGACCGACCGCTTCGTCTCGATCTCTTCGCGTACCGCCTCGATCACCAGATCGACCCCGGCGACGGCGTCCGCTAGCGACTCCACCGCCCGGATGCGAGGCAATGCCTCGTCACCGGATCCCCGCGTGCGACCACTGCCTTCAATCGCGGGCAAAATCTCGGCGCGTATCCGCGCCATGCCGCGCGTCAGCGCATGCGGCAGCGCATCGAAGAGCGCTACCTCCCGCCCGCTGAATGCCGTCAGTGCTGCAATCTGCGCGCCCATCGTGCCCGCGCCCACGACCGCCACCCGCCGGATCGCGCCGATCTCCGCTTCAGATGTCACCGTCACCCTCCCGCTATTCAAGCCGCTGAGTCGTCGGCTATTATCGCCGCCGATCACTCGACAGACCGCCCGGTTCAAGAAGGGAAGGGAACGGCATGGCGGGAGACCTGCTGCTTGGCATCGACGTCGGCACCTACAGCTCGAAAGGCGTGCTCTGCACTCCAGCAGGCGATGTGCTCGCCAGCGCGACGGTCGAGCACGAGATGTCCATCCCCCGGCCCGGCTGGGCTGAACACGATGCCGACACGATCTGGTGGGGCGAATTCGTCCAGATCTGCCGCCAACTCCTCGCCGAGGGATATTCCGGCGCCGACGTCGGCGCGGTCGCCGTCAGCGCCATCGGCCCCTGCATGCTGCCGGTGGCCAAGGACGGGCATCCCCTTCGACCCGGTGTGCTTTACGGCGTCGACACCCGCGCCACCGACGAGATCGCGTGGCTCAACGACCGGTTTGGCGAGCAGCCGATATTCGAGCTTGGCGGCATGGCGCTCACGTCTCAGGCCGTCGGCCCAAAGATCCTCTGGCTCCGCCGGCATGAGCCCGAAATCTTCGCCCGCACC
>JBOGUE010000749.1:0-16537 GCA_050695955.1 Thermomicrobiales bacterium
GCCGGGCAAAACGCCACGTGCTCGACGTAGTTCAGTCCCGAAACCAGCGTCGACGGCAACCGGTTGCCGGTCAGGTCGGCAAATGCCATCCCGAATCCCCGGCCGCCGGTCTGCGTCGCCAGGGCCGCCGCCTCTTCGAGCGCCGGCCGCCGCTTCGCGAACTCCTCGGCGTAGACGTCGCTCCAGATCCCGTCGATCAGCGCGATTGTGCGGCGCTTCAGCTCCGCTGGATCGCCGATTGCCTCGACCACCTCGTCGGTGTGTGCGGTGGTCAGGCCGGGTTGGAGGAACATCCGCCACGCCGCCCCTCTCTCCGATCGGGGCACATCCTCGTCGTCAAGTGCCGGCGCCTTCAGACCGGTGCCGAGATCGCGGTGTACGCGCTCGAGAGCGTTCCCTGCCATCGTGCGGAACTCGTCTGCCGGCAGTTCCTCGAGAAACCCAAGAAACTCGTCTATCCCCACGTCCACGCGCTCGGGCCGCAATGGCTCGAACCGCATGGCCGGCTCATCCATGTAATAGAGCATCCGGCCAGAGAAGCCGTGGAGCAGATCGAGATCCGCCCGCAACTCCGCCGGCATCGCGCGCCGTGCCGCCACCAACCAGGGGTCGAGCCCACTACCGGGCACCGCCCGGTAGAGCAGCGACATCACCGACACGAGATCAAGCGGCAACGAAACGACGAAATTGACTTGGAGTGCCGGTTTCCCAACAACTAGCTCGCCCATAGGGAGCCCTCAACCACCATCCATCGATGCCGTGCGATCTGGGAATGATGATATCAGCATATCCCCAACCAGTCAATACCCTTTGTGAGCGTGATCACAAACGATGCTGGGTCGCCACCAATCTCCTTGCAACGGGAAGGCTGACCCCAATCGTCACGCTGATTTCGACCGCGTTCGTGAGCACCTCCTTTCGTCATCCCGCGCGCGGTCGAGCGATCTGCCTCTGCATGGGGACGTCTCTAGGCAGAGCCAGAAGCCTCTCTGCGATCGGCATGACAAGGAAGAGGATGCGGCACAGAGGCGGCGCGGCAGGACGGCGGCTTCTGCCTACTCCTCGCTCCCAATCATCGCGACGTAGTCCTCACGCGGCGGTGAGAAGACATCGAGCACGACGCACCCTTCGGCGCCCGTCGCGGCGTTGTGCGGCAGGTGCGGCGGGATGGCATAGGCGTCGCCAGGGCGCAACGTCCGTGTCTCGTCGCCAATTGTCAGATCGAGCATACCTTCCAACATCACGCCGGCTTGCTCATGCGGGTGCTGATGACGCGGCACCACCTGATTGGGTTCGATGGTCACCCAATTGACAATCATCCGCCCGCCCGTCATCGCCTGCATGAAGAGCCCAGCAACCGGCGAGAATTTGGCCAGGTCGTCCTTACGTGCCCAGACCGGTTGGAACGCGAGCTCGTCGGTCGCCGGTTCGATTACAGTCCGTGAGAAGACGGCCTCTTTTGCGCCGTCTCCGATCTCATCGCGCGTCGCCATCGAATCTGCTCCTCTCTCACTGCATGACATCGATGCCTGCCTGAGTCTACCAAGCCGTTTCGCCCCAGCAACTCACCTTGACAAGCCCGGTCCGGCTGCCTAGGCTGGCCGGAATGGACCGTCGGCGCAGGCCGCTCGGTCGGGGAGGGATCCGCGATGCCGACGCGCCGCTCGTCGTCCTCCGACGCCCACCACCAACCACTCGTGGCAGACGCGGCGCCCACACGCCGCCGGCGCCGCCGTGCCGATGTGCTCACGACCGAAGAACGCGAGGCGCCGTACACCGACGATCCCCGGCTGCTCCAGATGGAGCGCGAGGCAGCGGATGCCGTGCCTGATCAACTCCCGCTCTTCGCGCCGGGACCGGCCGGCGAACTCATGCCGCTGCACGGCGGGATGCCGCCGCTGGAGCCGGCGAGCCGGCTCGATCTCGCCCGTGCCTGGTATCGCCGGGAGCTCGAACAAGCGAAACGCCCACCGAATACGATCGAATCCTACAGTTACGACTTAGTGAAGCTCGAGGAACAAACCGGTCCCAAGCCGATCAACCGGCTGAGCCGATCCGACATCGCCACCTTCCTCGGCCTCGCCAACAACCGCTCGACGCGCAAGCGCCGGCTTACCTCCGCCCGCCGATTCTTCCAATTTCTGATTGAAGACGCCCGGGTGCTGACCGAGGATCCGACCGACGGATTCTACCCACATAACATCCAGCTGAAGTCCCCGGTGCCGCTCTTCGCCGACGAGCAGGAGCGCTACCTGGCCGCCGCCGCCGAGGACGAGGCCTGGAGCCTGACCGCGATCTGGTTGATGATGCGTCTTGGCTTGACACGGGGCGAGCTCCTGGCGCTGCGCCGCGAGCATGTTGACCTCACCGAGGCAGTAGACCCGATCATCTATGTCTTCTACGATGACGTTACCAAGCGCGGAAAAGAGCGCAAGCTGGCGACCGACCGCGAGTTCGCCGCGATCTTCGCCGAGTACCTCGAACGCCGCCAACCTGTCGACCTCCTCTTTCCTTTCGGGTTTCAGGCCATCAACGGCATGGTCGAGCGCGTGCGGCGCGCGGCCGGCATCCAAAAGGCGGTCACCCCGCAGGGACTTCGTCACACCTTCGCCGTCGAGCGCGCGAAAGAAGGTGCGGACGAGGACGACCTCATCGCCATCCTCGGACTCGCCGACGACCCCCGCAATCGCGCCAGCGTCCGCCGGTATCTCAAATTGGCCGAACCGGCCTTGTAATCACGGTTGGCGCACCCTCCGCTCCTATCGAATCGTCTTCACCTCTTGCTCATTCAGGTCGAACAGCCGGTCCGCCAGCGCCACGAGTTCGACACGTGGCTGCAACAACTCAAGCCACCGCGTGGGAATCGCTGACGCCCCGTAATGCGCTCCGGCTAACGCACCAGCCACGGCGCCGGTCGTATCCGCATCGTCGCCGAGCGCGACCGAGGCGACGACCGTCTCCTCGAAGCTGTCATTGCTCGACAGCGACCAAAAGGCGGCCACAATCGTGTCGAGCACAAAGCCACCTGACCGAATCTCGTCCCGTCCTCGCCGGCTCGCGGTGTAGACCGCCTCGACGACGCGCGTCTCCGGCACGTCGACGACCGCAGCCGCGATCGCGTCCCGGATGCTGCCACCGTCGAGGAGGTACGCAATCGCCTGGTTGACCGCGACCGTTCCCCAGGTACACCGTGGGTCGGCGTGCGTCACACGACTCGTGGCGATCGATGCCTGCACAAGCCCTGGTAGGTCGCCGCGAAAGCGGAGCGCGATCGGCGCGCATCGCATCACAGATCCGTTCGCCGCCGCGCCCCGTGGCAATGCGGCCTGCTGTATCCGCTCACCCGCTTCGTCCCACGGCACGCCTTGCGCCAGCAGGTCGAGCGCGCCCCGCGTCGTGCTGCCGATGTCCTTCGGCTTGGAGTCGGCCCACGCGACGAAGCGCGCCGCGATGTCGGCCATATCGAGCGGACCGCCGTCGGCCAGGCTCCGGGCTAGCGCCAGCGTCATTTGCGTGTCGTCGGTGATCTCGCCTGGCGCGAGGTGGAGCCAGCCTCCACCCGTAAACTCCCGCGGGCCGTTCGGATGTAGGCGGGCGATCTCCGCGCGCGACAAAAACTCGACCGGTCCGCCCAACGCGTCGGCGCATGCCAGACCCAACAGGCAGCCCCGATACCGATCGGCCAACTCCACCACCAGCTCCCCCCACCCTTGACGCGTGCTGCTTACGAATACGCCGGCAGTAAGTCGCCGTGAGCTTCAATCAAGTCGTCGACCAACGACCAGATCTGGTTGACGTCCAGCTCGGCGGCAGTATGCGGATCGAGCATCGCCGCGTGGTAGACGTGCTCCCGCTTCCCGGTTAGCGCGGCTTCCACCGCCAGCGCCTGCACGTTGATGTTCGTCTGCATCAGCGCGGCGAGCTGAGGCGGCAGCGCGCCGATGTGCGTCGGCTGGACGCCGTTCTTGTCGACCAGACAGGGGACCTCGACGCAGCAGCCGCGCGGCAGATTGTCGATCAATCCCTCGTTTGCCACGTTGCCGTAGATGACCCGCGGTTGGCCCGTCTCCATGCTGTGGATGATCAACGTCCCATACTCGCCGGAGTGGCCGGTAAATCGCTTCTCGCGCTTCTTCACCATCTCCGCCCGCACCTGCTCGGCCATCGCGGGATCGGCCTTGCGCGTCGCCTCCAACCGCCGCTCTGCCAATCCGCTGAGGCGCTCAGTCTTCTTCGCCTCGTACTGCTCGATTTCACCAGGGTCGGATGACGTCAACGCCGCGCGCATCATGGCCCAGTCGGCAATCTGGTCCTCGCAGCGCCTCGGATACTCATCGAGTGGCACATTGTAACGCTCGATCAGATCCGGCCGGTCCCGCTTGATGAACCAGGGCACATACTCGCTGAAGTGTTCGCTCGACTCGGTCACGAAATAGCCGAGCCGTCGCAGCATGTCGAACCGCACCCGTTCGTGCGCCGGCTCCCGCCCGTCGGCCGCGACCCGCTTCAGGTCGGGGTAGAGATCGCGCCCATCGTGCTCGAAGCGAAGGTAAAACGCCATGTGGTTGATGCCCGCGCAGAGGTAGTCGATCTCCTCCCGCGGCAAACCAAGCACGGACGCCAGCTCGTGTGCCGTGCCGAAGACGCTGTGGCAAAGGCCGACCGTCTTGATTCGCGTCGCCCGCGCCATCGCCCAGGTCAGCATCGCCATCGGGTTGGTGTAGTTCAGGAACCAGGTCTCTGGGCAGAGTTCCTCCATGTCCCGCGCCATGTCGAGCATGACCGGAATGGTCCGTAGCGCTCGCATGACGCCGCCAATGCCCAGCGTATCGCCGATCGTCTGCCGCAACCCGTATTGCTTCGGGACCTCGAAGTCGACCACCGTTGCTGGCTCATAGCCGCCGACCTGGATCATATTGACCACATAGTCGGCGCCATCGAGGGCGCGACGGCGGTCGGTCGTTGCCTCGATCCGCCGCGATGCGCCCGCCTGCTCTGCCACCCGATGCGCGACGATCTCCGAGGCGCGGAGTCGCTCCTGGTCAATGTCCATCAACGTGATTGAGCTGCCGTGAAGCTCAGGGAACATGAAGAGATCATGCAGGAGCGCCCGCGCGAAGACGGTGCTGCCCGCGCCGATAAAGGCAATCTTCGTCATCATTCCTCTCGCTGCCCGGAGGTGCCGAGCGACATACGGACCGATTCCGCGGTAGGCGGCGGCTGGAGGAGCGATGGCGGTATGCCCCACCCAGTCGCCTCAATGCTGCAAACGCTCAGTCGTTCGGGATCAGACACATCGGACTATTCTAGCCGCGTTCTCCGTGAGGCGCGCGTCACCGCCCGCGCGTACTTCGGCAACCACTTCCGCGTCCTACTAACCCGTGTCACTCTGCATCCTAGAGAGCGTTGCGGTCGGCGTCAAGGATCGCTCGATGGCGACGCCGTCGCAGTCCCCGCTCACGGTGCCCCATTGACTCGCCATTCGATACGCCCTACACTTGCCGTTAACTCGAGTTAATCGAAGCCGGATGCAGGGATTGGCCATGACCCAGAAGCGGGTGACCAGCCGTGACGTCGCGCAGCGGGCGGGCGTATCGCGCACGACCGTCTCGTTTGTCCTGAACGACGTAACCAGCATGAAGATCAGCGAGCAGACCCGCCAGCGTGTACTCCAGGCCGCGCAAGAACTCGGCTACATCCCGGATGCCTCCGCGCGCACCCTTGCCAGCGGCAAGACCTGCACCCTAGGGCTCATCGTCAGCCACGCCAAGCTCATTCCCGTCGACGTCTTCATCCCCCAATTGCTCCACAGCCTCTACGACGTGTGCCGCGAGCACGGCTACCGCCTGCTCCTGGAAACCGCCGAACACGCTGATCAGCCCGGCGCCTTCGAGCGCCTCGTTCGCGCCAAGCAAATCGATGGACTGATCGTGCTCAGTCCACGTCAGGACGACGCCCATCTCCGCAACCTGATCGAAACCGGTTACCCGCTCGTGCTGATCGGAAAGTATCCACACTCCGCCGCCCATGCCGTCATGCCGGAAACGAACCCGGAAGCGACCTATCACACGACGGCGCACCTGATCGGCCTCGGACACCGGCGCATCGCCTTTATCCACTTCATGCCGATCTACGACCCAGCAACCGATTCCCGGCTGTTCGGCTATCGGCAGGCGCTCGACGAGGCGGGCATCCCGTTCGACGAGCACCTCGTTCGCGACGGCGACTACAGCGCGGCCAGCGGCTACGCGGCGATGACCTCCCTGTTGGCCGCTTCCCCGCGGCCGACGGCCCTCGTGGCCGGCAACGACACCATCGCCATCGGCGCCATGGCCGCGATCACCGAGGCCGGGTTGCACGTCCCGGACGACGTCGCCGTCACTGGCCACGACGATATCCCTACGGCGCGATACACCGTGCCGTCGCTCACCACCGTGCGCATGCCGGCGCAGGCCATGGGCAGGCGCTGCGGCGAGATGGCGATCCAGCTCATGGCCGGCAAACAACCTACCGAGCGCCAGGTGGTCTTCCCCACCGAGCTCGTCATCCGGCACTCGTGCGGAGCCAACCCCCTGACGGAGCCGGTCGACGACTGAAAAGGGGACCGTCTACCGAGCGCGCGGCAGTCTTTGTCGCCACGCGCGCGGCGAGCACCCCGTGATCTGCTTGAAGCGACGCGAGAAGTAAAACTCGTCGCAGAAGCCAAGGTGCTCGGCAATCTGTCTGTCGTTCAACGCTCCCTGCTGCATCAACTCACAGGCGCGGTCGATGAGCCGGATGCCGCGATATTTCGCGGGCGGCACGTTGGCCAGGCGTTGGAAGCGCTTGCGGAACCCGTCGTACGACATGTGGAGATCGCCTGCCACGTCGCGCAGATCGACCTCCTGTGAGACGTCCGATTCGAGCAGGCTACACGCCCGGCTAAACCAGGATGTCTCTTCGTCAAGCTTGCCGCCCCGTGTCCCGGCGAGCAGCGCTTCACTCAAGACAAGCTGCAGGCGGGAGACCTCGACCAGCGATGGTGCGAATCCCGGCCGGTGGGGAGCGCCAAGGATCGACTCAAAATGGTTGAGCCACAGATCGACCGGTTCCAAGTGGAGGATGGGCTTGTGCGGATCGAGCAAGCCGGTGGTGCGCCACAAGTCGAAGACCGGGCCGTCGAAGACGAAGTACAGCTCGCTCCAGTGCGACGACTCCGGCGGATAATAGGTGTGCGGTAGCTCAGGAAACACAACCAGCAGATCACCCGCTTCGAGCAAGAGTGTCAAGCCGTTCGCGTCTTCGTAGTGCGCTTGCCCGTCCACCACGTAGACGATCGCAAAGCTGCCGAACACGCGCATCGGCCGTTTCGGGACCCCGACACTGTGGCGATTGAACCCAGCCAGCGAAATCGTCCCCAGCGGCGATCTCACCGCATGTTGCGCTCGTATCGCGGTCTGGCGATCCGTCAACAGGTTCTTCATCGGAATGCCAAAAAACACAAGGAAGCTGGTCAAATTCGCCATCGGAATTGGGTGGCGCGGAGTCTACCATTGAGCCGCGGACCCGACAAATACCTGCACGATATCGATGGCTGGAGCGTCTCATGTCAACGACGTTACTGCCGGACCTGATCGCCAGCGGCCACGCGCTTGACACCTCGCCCGCGGCCTTCGGCCAGCAGCGGAGCTCAATCGACGCGGTCGATGACGTTGCCGAGCTCCGGCGGCGAATGGAGGACGACGGGTACCTTTACCTCCCAGGATACCTTGATCGCGACCACGTCCTCGATGCGCGACAAGAGATCGTCACCAGGCTGGCGGAAGAAGGCGCGCTCGAACCGGGCACAGACCCCATGGAAGCGGTTGTTCGCTCCGGAATCGAGTTCAAGTTCCGGCCGGATCTGGCCAAGAACAACCAGCCGCTCGACCGCGTGCTGTACGCCGGACGCATGATGGCGTTCTACGAACGCTTCCTCGGCGGCGAGGTTCGCCACTTCGACTTCACCTGGTTACGCGCGATAGCCCCTGGCCGCGGCACGGCGCCGCACGGCGACAGCGTCTTCATGAACCGCGGCACGACGATGCTCTACACCGCCTGGGTGCCCCTCGGCGACGTCGACTATCACCTCGGCGGCCTGATCGTGCTCGAGAAATCGCACAAAATAGAGGAGATCACGAACGACTACGGGCAAATGGACGTCGACAGCTTCTGCTCTAACTTCCCCGACGCCGAGTTGTACGAGCGCGGCGAGAAGTGGTGGAGTGGGGCACTTTCGGACGACCCCTTCGAGCTGCGCCGCCAGCTCGGTGTGCGCTGGCTCACCGCCGAGTTCAAGGCCGGTGACCTCCTGACGTTCACGATCTATACGCTGCACGCGAGTCTGGACAACCAATCGAATCGCATTCGTCTCTCGTCCGACTCGCGCTATCAGCTCGCGTCCGAACCGATCGACGAACGCTGGGTTGGGGAAGACCCGATCGGCCACGGCGCCGCCGGTAAGCGCGGACGCATCTGCTAACTGAGGCGTCATCGCGCGCCGTCTGGGTTCGGGCTCGACGCGCGGCGAGCACGGCCTGAAGCGGGGCGCGCCAAGGGCGCACGAGCGACGCGGCGCGGCGTCGCGGTGCAAACCGAATGCAGCGTGCGCGGTTCGATCCCCGGTGGGATCGAGCGCGCATGCCGCGTTTTGTCATTCCAGCCACAGCGCACAGACGCGCCCTCCGCCGGAATGAACTGAGAGGAGAACCCAGATGGCAGCTCTCGAGAAGACCGCAAAGCACCAGTCCACGTTCTCACGGCGACACTTGCTGCGCGCTGCCGCTGGAGGAGCGGCCGGGGCCGGCGCGTTGGCGACGGGAGCACGCGCTGCCCGTGCCGTTTCCGCAATCCAGGGCAAAGAAATCAAGCTCACCTACTGGCACGGTTGGACCGAACAGTGGGAAGAAATGGTTCAGTTCGTCGTCGATATGTTCCACGAGAAGCAAAGCCGCATTCGGATCGAGCCGAAGGTTGTGCCGTGGGATCAATTCATCCCCAAGTTGACCGCGGCTATCGCTTCCGGCAATCCACCCGATCTCGTCACCCTCTTCGGCTCAACCGCAATTCCGACGTTGGCCGACCAGGAAGCGATCGTCCCGATCAATGACCTCATCGATCTGCCGGCCACTCAATCCTGGGTCGATCCGAACGTGCTCAAACTGGGCGAGTACAACGGTCAACTCTTCGGCCTCTCCTACTGGGCCGGCTGTTACTCGCTCCTCTATAACAAGCAGCATTTTGTCGAGGCTGAACTCGATCCGGAAGTCGGGCCGGCTACGATCGCCGACCTGGATACCTTGGCCGAAAGGCTCACAGTCCGCCAGGACAACGGCAACATAGATCGCATGGGTTTCCTGCCGAACTCCGGCGAGTTCTGGCTGTGGGGCACTGTCTTCGGTGGTGACTTCTACGACGAGGAGAATCAGAAGGTCACCGCGAACGATCCGAAGCTGGTCGAAGCCCTCACCTGGTACCAGGCGTACGCCGAAAAGTACGACGCGAAAAAAGTCGCGGCGTTCAATGAAGGGTTGGCCAGCGAGCGCGCCCAAAACCTCGACCCCTTCATCGCCGGCAAGTACGCAATCCAGTCCCAGGGGCCGTGGAAGCTGGGCGACATCCAGAAGTTCGCTGATGAGGGTCTTGACTACGGGGTAGTTCCCCCGCCACTCGCCGGACCAGAGGGCGTCCCATCGAATTGGACCTGGGGCGACATCCAGATCGTGCCGAAGGGATCGAAGGACCCGGCCGCCGCCGCCGAGTTCGTGCAGTTCACGGCCGGCGTTGGTGACCCGGAAGGCTATGCCAAACGCGTCGTTTGGGGTGACCGCCCGATCAACGTGCCCGTCTCGAAGTCGGTGCTAGAGGTTCCCTCCTTTCAGGAAGTCGTCAAGAACTACGCGGGTTTCCAAACGTTCATCGACTCACTCCTCGGGGCCGAGCGAGTTGGCTCACCACCAGTGATGCCGGCCGCCGCGTTCTACAACGACCGCCTGACGGCCATGATGGACCGCGTGATGCTCATGGAAGGTGCGCCACAGCAGGCGCTCGACGCGTTGACCGAAGAGGTCCAAAAGGAGCTGGACAAGAGTTTGTAGGTCCGGGACCGTTGCCGGCGGGGAACGCGCCACGTTCCCCGCCGGTCGTCCGTCGTCGTGGGAGAAACAGTGTGGCTATCGTGTCCCAGCTCGACACGACGCAACCGGCGGCAACGACGGTGTCCAGGCGAGCGATGGGGGAACGGTTGCGCCGCCCCACCGGGTCGGCCCTGCGTCACGCCCTGCTCATCGTGCTGAGCGCGGCCTTCATCCTGCCGTTCCTGTGGATGATTTCGACCTCATTGAAGTCCAACGAGCAGATCGTCGCCTGGCCGCCGACCTGGATTCCGAACCCGATCCAGTGGACCAACTATGCGGATGCGCTCGAGGATGTGCCCTTCCTGCGCTACACCTGGAACACGGCGGTCATCAGCGTGCTGACGATCGCCGGCTCGCTGATCTCGAACACGCTGGTTGCCTATGGCTTCTCGCGGTTGGAGTGGCCCGGCCGCGACGTCGTCTTCGTCGGGGTGCTGGCCTCCATGATGCTCCCCTTTCAGGTGACGATGATCCCGCTCTTCATCGTCTTTTCCAAGCTCGGTTGGACCAATTCGATCTTGCCACTGACGGTGCCCTATTTCTTCGGTCAGGCCTTCTACATCTTCCTCCTCCGCCAGTTCTTCAACGGCATCCCGCGCGATTACACCGACGCCGCGCGCCTGGAAGGCGCTTCTGAGTTGCAGATTCTCCGGCAGATCATCGTGCCGCTGGCGCGGCCGGTCCTGATCACGGTCGCCCTGTTCCAGTTTCTCTTTTCGTGGCGGGACTTTCTGGGGCCGCTGCTCTACCTGAACGACGAGGCGAAGTGGACGCTCTCGCTGGGGTTGGCCAACATGCAGTCTGCCCTCGGCCTCAGCCAGTTTGGGCAAATCATGGCGGTGGCGACGATGATCGTCGTGCCCGTGCTCCTCGCCTTCCTCATCGCCCAGCGTTTTTTCATCCAGGGCATCGCCACCTCAGGCATCAAGGGCTAGCCGAGCGCGGAGGAAACGCATGTCGAGTCCGGCTCTCTCCCCGTCAGCAAACCCCGGCGTCAATGTTCCCGCGAAGTCGCTCAAGAGCCAGCGGCGGAAGACGCTCCGGAAGGTGATGACCGGCCTCGCCTTCATCAGCCCGTGGATCGTGGGCACGTTGGCTTTTCAGGTCTATCCATTTTTCGCATCGCTCTACTACAGTTTTCGCGATACGACGCTCCTCACCTCTGGCGAGTACGTCGGCTTCGACAACTACCGGGAACTGGTCGACGACCCGCTCTTCTGGACGTCGCTGCGGAATACCGTCTACTACACGGTCGCGTCGGTCGCGATTGGCACCGTCTGCGCCATCGCCCTCGCCCTGCTGCTCAACCAGCGGATCAAAGGCCAGACCGTGTACCGCACGATCTTCTACATGCCGTCGATTGTCCCGCTTGTCGCCGTCTCGGTGATTTGGATCTATTTGCTCCACCCGACTTACGGATTGCTGAACTACGGACTAGAGAAACTCGGTCTGCCGACACTCGGTTGGTTCAGTGACCCGGATTGGGCGATGCCGGGCTTAATCATTGTCGGCCTGTGGGGCTTGGGCAACGCCATGATCATCTACTTGGCGGGACTGCAGGACATCCCGGCTGAGCTCTACGAGGCCGCCGCGATGGACGGCGCCTCCGCCTGGCGCCGGCTCGTCAATATCACGATTCCGCTGCTCTCGCCGGTGATCCTCTTCAACTCGATCATCGGGTTGATCCACGGGTTCCAATACTTCGTGGAGCCGTACGTCATCACCCAAGGTGGGCCGGCCGATTCGACGATGACATATGGTCTCTACCTGTACAGCAACGCCTTCGACTACTTCAAAATGGGGTACGCCTCGGCCATGGCCTGGATCCTCTTCGTGATCATCATGGTGGTGACGTTGGTCGTTATGCGCTCGTCGTCCCGGTGGGTGTTTTACCAGGGGCGCTGATCGCGAATGTGGCTGCGATCCGCTCAACGATGAACGCCTCGGCCGCCTCCACGTCAACATCGAGCGCCACCGCGGCATTCGCCGGCCTGCCGTCGGCCGGCTCCTGCATCAGGCTCACGCCGGCGGAGAATCGGCCTTCGGTCTCGATGTCGAT
This sequence comes from Thermomicrobiales bacterium, assembly GCA_050695955.1. GTDB lineage: Bacteria > Chloroflexota > Chloroflexia > Thermomicrobiales > UBA6265 > JBOGUF01. The sequence continues at coordinate 12,214 of JBOGUE010000749.1, forward strand.
CCGCATCGGCGTCAGCTTGACGAGTTCGGGCCGTGCGATGATCGCGGCGGCCAGCGGATCGTGCAGGAAGGTACTCCCTCGCTCCCGGAACCGGGGATAAAGTTCGACCTGCCGCGCGACCGCGTCGTGGAACGGCGTTCCGGCCTGTCGGATCTTCTCGACGCCTGCTTGATCGATGGTGACCTGCAATGTCACGTCGAGCGGCACGAGCGTGGTCGGCGCGCCGGAGCAGAAGACGATGTGCGCCGCCTCTGGATCACATCGGAAGTTGTGCTCGACGGGGGTCCGGGCGATGTGCTGTGCCCCACCCATGATCGTCAGGTGCGCTAGCCGTTCTGCGACCCGCGGCTCGACCTTCAAGGCGATGGCGACGTTCGTCAGGGGTCCCACAGAGAGGAGATGGATCTCGCCGGGATGTGCCATCACGGTTTCGACGATGTAGTCCACGGCCCGGCCGGGTGTGGCGTCCAGATCCGCGTCGGAATCGTCCAGCAGGCCGACTCCTTCGTGTCCCGGCCAGTAGATCGGCTGCAGGCCAAGCAACGGTTCGCCGGCCCCGAGATAGACCGGCACGTCGTTTCGCCCCTTGAGCCGCAGTAGCTTGCGCACCATCCTGGCGCGCAACCCGACGTCGCCGTAGACACAGGTGACGCCGACAAGCTCGATCTCGGGCGAACCCAGGATGACGGCCAGCGCCAAGCAGTCGTCAACGTCCGTTCCGATATCGGTATCCAGGATCAATCGCGTCGCCATGCCCGCTCCATCGATGGCCGTCGCCCCGGGCCTCAGTCCGCGATGACTTCTATCCGGGGGAAAATCGGGCCAGCCGGGTTCACCGAGCCAAACGTCGCCGCGCCCCACTGCCCGAGATTCGCCCAGGCTCCTGCCTTCACCGGCTCAAGACCAAGCTGATGCACGATTTTGTCGCTTGTCGCCGGCACGTACGGCGCCAAGAAGACCGCCGCCAGCCGAGTCGCTTCCGCCGCGGTCCACAGGGTCGTGTCGAGCGTTTCAGCCGCCTCCGGCTGCTTGGCCAGCTTCCAGGGCTGCCGCGCTTCCAGATACTGATTGGTCCGCCGCACGAGTCCCCAGACCGAGTCCAGCGCCCGATCGAGTTCCCAGGCCTCAATCTGCTCTGCCGCCCGGTCGCGCGCCTCCTCGGCCACGCGCCGCAAATCCGCCTCCGGCTCGCCCGCTTCACCTGGTTCGGGAATCTGGCCCGACCGGTAACGGCCGACCATTGCCACGACCCGATTGAGCAGATTGCCGAGGTCGTTGCCAAGGTCGTCGTTGTGGCGACGGATCAGGTTCGCCCGCGAGAAGTCGCCGTCCGAGCGGAAGGTAAAGTCTCGCATCAAGTAGTAGCGGACCGGGTCCGCGCCGAACTCGGCGACCAGGTCGGGTGGGTAAATCACGTTTCCGGTCGTCTTCGAGATCCTCTTCCCCTCGATCGTGATGAAGCCGTGGACGACGACGCGACGCGGCAGCGGTAACCCCGCCGACAGCAGCATCGCCGGCCAATAGAGGCAGTGGAACCGCTGGATGTCCTTCCCAATCACCTGCGAGTCGGCCGGCCAGTACCGCTCGAACGTCTCGTCCGGGAACCCGATCGCCGTCAGGTAGGTTGTCAGCGCGTCGAACCAGACGTACAGCACATGGTCTGGGTCGCCCGGCACCGGCACGCCCCACGGCTTCGTGCCCGGCCGCACCGCGCGCGACACCGAGAAGTCGCGCAGGCCGCGATCGATCAGCGCCAGCATCTCCGGCCGCCAGACGGCCGGCGTGATGAACTCCGGATGTTCCTCCATGTGCGCCCGCAGCCGCTCCCCGTATTTGCTGAGGGCGAAGAAGTAGTTCTCCTCTTCGAGCCATTCCGGCGTCAGTGTCGGGTGATTCGGACACCGGCCGTCGATCAGGTCCTCGTCCGTGTAGTAGGCGTTGCAGTTCGGACAGTACCAACCGGCATACGTCGAGGTGTAGACGTCGCCGTTCTCTTGTGCCCGGCGGAAGAGTTCTGTCGACGCCCGAAAGTGGCGCTCCTCGGTGGTGCGGACCCAGGTGGTGCGGGAGATGTTCAGCGCATCCCAGGCGCCCCGGAAGGCGTCGTCCATCTGGGTGGTCCACACGATCGGCGTGACGCCGTTCTCGTTGGCGGCGCGCAGAATGTGCTGGCTGTTCTCGTCCAGGCCCATCGTGTAGGCGGTGTCATGGCCGAGCAAGCGATGGTAGCGGGCGACGACGTCGGCCGCTACCTTTTCCAGCGAATGCCCGACGTGCGGCGCTCCGTTTGGGTAGTCGATAGCGGTGGTGATGTAAAAGGGCGTCTGCCCCGGTGGTGTGTTCGCGGTCACGGTCATCACTTCCTGGCTGGTGGGTTCTGCACGACGGCGGGTCGTCCGAGGTGCGATGGGCAACGTGGACAAAAGGAAACGGGAGCCTTGCTGCTCCCGCCTGCCTGCCGGTTCGAGTTGCGATGGCGCTACTACATTGCTGCGTTGCGCGCGGGCGACGACCGAATTACCCGCTCGTCCTCGGACCGACAGGCCTGGGCATCACCATAGTCAAGACCTCCGCATGGGAAGCCAGGGACGCCGCGCTATCGATCCGGTGAAACAATCTCTGCTCGTTCATGGCCGGACTATACCGGCAGAACGGGCTGGGCGCAAGGCATGGGCTGCTGCTCCACGTGCCGGTCCGCTCTCGTGAAGGAGTATCATTGGCGCCACGCGATCTCCGATGGCTCGATGAGGAGCGGAACAGAACTCTACACATAGGGATCGTCCAATGGCGCAACGCCTGTCCAGCCTCGCCACAATCGACGAGCCGCGAATGGTCATGACCTACGACGAATTCCTCGCCTGGGCGGGCGAAGAGACGCGCGCCGAATGGGTCGATGGTGAGGTAATCATCCTCGAAATGCCAAAGTCAATCCATCAAAGACTCGTTGCACTCTTGCTTAGGCTTTTGTCGCAGTATGCAAGTGTGTTCGATCTTGGTGAGGTCATGATCGCGCCCTTCGAGATGCGGCTTATTCCCGTGCGCTCTTCACGGCAGCCGGACATCTTGTTTGTCGCCCGCGACCATCTTGACCGGATCACCGTCGATCGGCTGGACGGTCCGGCCGATCTTGTCATAGAGGTCATTTCCCCCGACAGTGTGACGCGCGACAAACGCGACAAGCTCCTCGAGTACCAGCAAGCCGGCATCCCTGAATACTGGGTGGTCGATCCGCGTGAGCGACACCGCGCCGTCGAACCGTATGCCTTGACCGACCGCGGCGTCTATCGGCCAATTCCACCCGATGCCCAAGGGCGCCTCAACTCGATGGTCCTCCCCGGCTTCTGGCTCGACCCGGCGTGGCTCTGGCAAGATCCGCTGCCCGACCCATTGCGGCTGCTGGCGATGGTCGCCCCCGGGTCACTCCAGGCGCTCCTTGGCTCGACCAAAGAGTGACTCCTTGACTCTCTCCCAGGGTCAGACTCTATCGTGGCCAGGACGATGACGACCTTCGTACCGATCGGCCAGTTTGCCGCGCTGACGCAGCTCTCGCAGAAGGCGTTGTGCCTCTACGACGAGAATGGCCTCCTGCCGCCGGCCATGGTGGACCCGGACTCCGGGTATCGGTACTACCAGCTGGATCAAGTGGCGCGCGCGGGCACGATCCGGCTGCTGCGTGAGGCGGATATGCCGTTGGCAGACATCCGCGCCTTTCTGGCGGAGCCGTCGGCGGCCCGGCTGGACGCCTACGAAGCCGCCTTGTCGCGGCAACACGCCCAGCGAACGCGCGTCATCGCCTATCTCCGGCGCACACTGACCCAGGAGGGGGAGCCCGTGAGCTATACAGCCAAGGTCAAAGAGGTCGCCGCGCAACCGTATGCCAGTCGAACGGCCACGGTTGCCCTCGGGGAGTTGGGGCCGTTCATCGACGACTCGATTCGGGAGCTTTCGGCGTCGGTCGACCCGGCGGGACCGCCATTCTCGATCTTCCACGGCGCCGTCAACGACGAATCGAGCGGTGCGGTCGAAGTCTGCGTGCCGACTTCAGGTGCGGTCGCCGGCGGTAGCGCCTTGCCGGCGGGTCCGGTTGCCTTCACCCTGGCGGAGGGCGCCCAAACGGACTACCCGGCTATCACAGGCGCTTTCGAAGCAGTCGCCGTCTGGGCGAAAGAACACGGACATGAGCTCGCCGGTCCGCCCCGCGAGATTTACCTCACCGATGCCAATTCCGATGGCCCCGCGTGTTGGGAGATCGCCTGGCCGATTCGCTGACACGTGACGATGCTCAGGTCCCACCTGAGGGCCGCATTGCCGCCCTCAGGTGGGA
>JBOGUE010000750.1:0-6516 GCA_050695955.1 Thermomicrobiales bacterium
GTTTCAAGCACGAACTTGCTCACGCGTTGGTGTTATACGATCGGCACCAGTCTGTAGCCGAGATCCTCAAGAAGCGTGTTGCATACCCGGAATCATTGCGGTTGTCTCGTATTCGTGACCACTTGGGCTGGGCAGAGTACTACTTGGAGGAGTGGCGTCTTCTGGGCTGGATAGATAGGGGCGGCATCGAGAGCGCTCACGATCAGCTCACGGCCGCTTTTGAAGAGCTAATCCAACTATTACACGCATACAACAGAGAGTGGCTGCCATGGCGATACCGCTGGATGGTTTCCGCTCAACGGCTTTCCTGGCTACCCGATGACTACCCACAAAGAGCCGTAGAGATCACGAGTCGGGTATCCGCTAACAAGGAGAGCGTACTAAAGCGGCAGAGTGAGATCAGCTCCATGCTGGATGACACACTGGATAGGCTTCAATCCGAGGGACTCTTAGCCGGTCCGGACGTAGCATTCATCGCTGCACATCCAGGGCTGGGTTATGCGCATAACTTTGACGCCTGGAGGGGAGCACATCAGAAGCTGCTGAGAATGAGAGGTATGCCGGGGAACCAGGCGTGACCGCCTATGCAGGACGCCGAAATCTTACACGGGACTGCAGTGGAAGAAAACAACTATTGCCTACGACAATATTGACGATTTCGGATAGCGAAATCTAAAATCAGTGAAGGTATTGACAATAACATATCGGACACAGGAGGACAAATGCTGACCTGCCCCCGTTCTTTGGTCCACCGATTCTGCCGACCCCTACCGGTCAATGGCGCCGACGGGCTGTGGTTATCCGCATTTGGTTTTTACGGGGGGCGTCAAAGAGAGTTTCGTGGCGCACCTCCTTTCGAGGCCGCTACTCCGGCGCCCGTACTTAGCGTACCACGCGCGACGTGCTACAATCGAAACAACCGGTAGGTCAGAGGCAAGGTGGGCCGGTAGCTCTCGGTTCTCGGGAACCCGGAAAACGTGCGTACGTACGCGGCTTGTGACAGAGTGGGTTAGCTCCCTGCTGTTAACCGGTAGGTTCTAGGTTCGAATCCTCGTCGGGGAGCCACGAAGAGACTGGAGGCGGCGAGCACGCTCCTCCAGTTTTTTGATTTCATTTGCGATTGTGAGGAGAGGGCGGTATGGCGAAGTGGGAGGATCGAACCTTTCGGCTGCCCGACAATCACGGATGGCGGGCGAAGGCGGGCAACAGAATCTTCGTCGCCGACCGTGGGGCAATACGGTTCGACTTCCCCGCGAACTGGATCTTTGAGCCTGGAACCAGCTCCGCCAAGTTCTTCGATCGTCAGCCGCCCGACGATCAATGCACCTTGGAAGTCTCCCATTGGCTATTTCCTCCCGGCATCGACTGGACCGATTTGCCGCTCGACAAGTTGCTCGTCGACGCCATGGGCGAACCGGATACGGAAGAGATCGGGCGCGGCGAGATCAAGCGCCGCAAGCGCGGCGACCTCGAATATGTTTGGATCGAGACGCGGTTCATTGACAAGCGCGAGGCGCGCGAGGCGTGCGCCCGCACATGCGTGGCGCGCGGCTCGAACGTCGCGACCTTGATTAGCTTCTACTTTTGGCCGGAGGACTACACGCGTCTCGATCCGATCTGGCGTGAAGTTCTCCGTTCGCTCCAACTTGGGCAGTACATCGAAGATCCGCTTCGGCACCGCCTCCACTGAGTCGGGACTTTGGCCGTGACATGCCGCCGCTGCTAGACTCGGCCGCCAGTGCAAGCACGCGGCGATGAGAGGAGCGAGGCAATGTCTGAAGTCTTCCGAAACTACATCGGCGGTCGCTGGGTCGAGTCGACGAACGGCGCCACCTTCGAGCGCCGCAACCCCGCGAACGGCGAACTCGTTGGGATCTTCACCAGGAGCGGTGCTGCCGATGTCGACGCCGCGGTCGATGCCGCGGCCAAGGCGTACCAGAGCTGGCGCCTTTACCCCGCGCCGAAACGCGGCGAAATCCTCTATCGCGTCGCGCAGATCATGATGGATCGCAAGGAACAGTTCGCGCGCGAGATGACGGAGGAGATGGGACAGGTCATCGCCGAAGCGCGCGGCGACGTCCAAGAAGCGATCGACATGACCTTCTACATGGCCGGCGAAGGCCGGCGCATGTACGGCCAGACTACGCCGTCGGAGCTGCGCGAGAAGTTCAACATGTCGGTCCGCAAGCCACTCGGCGTCTGTGGCGTCATCACGCCCTGGAACTTCCCGATGGCCATCCCCTCCTGGAAAATCATGCCGGCGCTCATCTCGGGCAACACGGTCGTCTTCAAACCAGCGACGTTCACGCCCCGGACGGGCATCCGATTGGTTGAGATTCTCGAAGAAGCAGGGCTGCCGGCGGGCGTGGTCAATCTCGTGCTCGGGACCGGGCATGAGGTTGGTAACGCGATCCTCGATCACCCGGATGTCCAGCTGATCTCATTCACCGGCTCGAACGAGACCGGCACTGACGTCGCAATCCGCGCGGCGACGCACAACAAGCGGCTTTCCCTTGAGATGGGAGGCAAGAATGCGGTGATCGTCATGGATGACGCTGACCTCGATCTTGCCGCCGACGGCATCCTCTGGAGCGCGTTTGGAACGTCCGGTCAGCGCTGTACAGCAGCCAGCCGGGTCGTCGTCCATCGTGCCGTGCACCAGAAGCTGCTGGATCGACTCGTTGGGCGTGCCGGCGGCATGCGCTTGGGCAACGGCCTCGACGAGACGGTCGAAATCGGCCCGGTCGTAAGCGAGGGCCAACTCTCTCGCATCCACGACTACGTTCAAATTGGCCAGAGGGAGGGAGCCAAGCTCGCCGCCGGCGGACACATCGCCAGCGAAGGCGAACTCAACCGTGGCCACTTCCACGTCCCAACGATCTTCGACGAAGTGCAACCGCGCATGCGGATCGCCCAAGAGGAGATCTTCGGCCCGGTGACCGCGCTGATCCCGGTCGAAACACTCGACGAAGCGATTGAGGTGGTCAACGGCGTCAAGTTCGGTCTCTCGGCCTCGATCTTCACGGCCGACGTCAACCGGGCCTTCCGCGCGATGCAAGACATCTTTACCGGCATCCTCTACGTCAACGCCGGCACGATCGGAGCCGAAATCCATCTGCCCTTCGGCGGCACCAAGGCGACGGGCAACGGCCACCGCGAGGCCGGCACCGCTGCCCTCGACTTCTTCACCGAATGGCAGAGCATCTACGTTGATTTCAGCGGCAAACTCCAGCGCGCCCAGATCGATGAGGTCACTTCGGGAGCGTAGGCTACATTCCTCAAGGCAGTTCGTCCGCACATCTTGATTCGGGCAACCACTCGTCACCGCTCGACTGTTTGTCATGTCCAAGGATTCGCGTCAGCGCTGGCCTGCTACTTGCGGCAGGCTTCGCGTCACACGTTTGCTCGCAACCGCGAAGGCGCAGGTGGGGACGCCGGCGCGGCAACTTCTGGAATGGCTGAACGGAGGATTTGCTTAAATCGCCGGTAGTGCGTTAGCCTCAATGCAACCATCATAAATCGAACGGGGAAAACCTCGTTAGGCCCAAGGCGCAACGGGGCGTCGTGGACGGACGGGTTTCAAAGAAGGAGGTACGGACCATGCGTCGACCTTGGTCGATCCCGGCGTTGTGGCTGTTGGTATTGTTGTTGGCGACCGGATTGGTCGCTCCGGCGGTTGCCGCACAAGACGCTTCGCCCGCTGCCACTGGCGAGGTTGTCACGTCTGTCCCACGCGAGGACTACTACCAACAACTCCGGTCAACCTTTCAGCTCGAGGACCCTCAGGTTGAAGGCGGCCAATTAATCTGGGCCGACATTACCGATATCGACACGCTGGCCGCGGCACTCGGAGACGACTCGCCGACGAACGATATTCTCGGCTTGATGTTCGAGGGCCTGGTTGGCGTCAACCCGATCGACGGTACGATCGTACCCGGACTCGCCGACAGCTATGAGATCGCGGCGGACGGCATCACCTATACCTTCCACCTCAACCAGGCCGCTACGTGGCATGACGGCACGGACTTCACCGCCGAGGATGTGGCGTTCACCATCGATGCCTACCTCGATCCGGAAACGAACAGCGCCTATACGGGTATCATCGATGAGAACCTCGCCTCCTACGAGATCGTCGACGAAAACACCATCACGTTGATCGCGGAGGATCAGCTGGCGACGTTCCTCTACGATGCGCCAGGCACCATGTTTATGATGCCGAAGCACATCTGGGAGAACGTGCCGCACGCTGCCTGGTTGACCGATTCCGGCAACACGGGAGAGGATCCGGCGCGCGTCGTTGGCACCGGTCCATTCACCTTCGTGGAGTGGGTCCAGGGCGACCACGTCACCCTCGCCAAGAACGAGAATTATTGGGACCCGGAAGCGATGCCGAACCTTGACGAGATCATCTTCCGCGTCCTGCCCGATGAAAACACCGGGGTCCAGGCGTTGATCGCCGGCGAAATCGACTTCTATGAGCGCCTTCCATTCGCGCAGGTCGAGACGCTCCAAAATACCGAAGGGATCGAAATCTCGATCTACGACACCCTCAGCTTCAATTGGTACGCGGCCAACATCGAAAAACCCATCTTCCAGGACGTGAAGGTCCGCCAGGCGATGCTGTACGCGCTCGACCGCACACTGATCGCAGATGAGATCTACCTCGGCTTCGCCGTGCAGGCGGACGGCACGCAACCGGTGCTTTCGCCGTCCTACGCGCCGGATCAGATCGAGACGATCTACAACTTCGACCCCGAGCAGTCTAAACAGCTCCTCGAAGACGCAGGCTGGACGGACTCCGACGGTGACGGCTTTGTCGATAAGGACCTCGACGGCGACGGCGAGGTCGCTTCGTCCGAGAACCTCCGCTTCGACTTCATCTTCACTCGCGGCGTCGCAACCTACGACCAGCAAGTGCCGTACATGCAGCAGGCATGGGCGGAAGTCGGAATCGACATGCTGCCACAGGCGGTGCCCTTCCCAACGCTGCAAGAGCGGGTCCAGACCGGAGACTTCGACGTGGCGCTGTTCGGCTTCAATTGGGGCCCGGATGGTACACAGGGAATCATGTTCCGCACTGAGAATACTCCGCCCAACGGCTTCAATTCGATGCGGTATACCAATCCGGAGTACGACGAGCTTGACAAGCAGATGCTGCGTACGCTCGACACCGAGGAGCGCATTCAGGCGCAGATCGAATTGTCGAACATCGTTAACAATGACGCGGCGAACGGCATCCTCGTCTTCCGCCAGTCGGCGACGGGACACGCAAGTCGCGTGCACAACATGTTCCCGACCGGCTTTTCGCAGTTCTGGTCGTTCACCTACGCGTGGGTCGACCAATAAAGGATCCATGCATCGCGAATGGGGGGCGCCGCGGCGTCCCCCACTTTCCTTGCTCCGTTTCGACGCGGTCAATCGCCCGATCCATAGGGCGTGATGCGAGGTGGCGCCCGTGACAGGCTTCATCATCCGCAGGATCGTTCAGATGATCCCCTTGATGATCGGGATCACCTTTTTGACCTTTGCCCTGATTAACCTCATCCCCGGCAGCCCGACGTCCGCGCTGGAATTCAACCCGCGGGCCCGGCCTGAGGACATCGCGCGCATTCGAGAAAACCTCGGGCTCAATGAGCCCTGGCCTCTCCGCTACTTCTACTGGCTCGGCGACGTCGTTCAGGGCAATTTAGGCTACTCGCTGATCAATGGCACGTCGGTCACCGACCGTATCATGACGTCGCTTCCAAACACCCTTTTGCTCACCGGAACCTCACTCTTCTTCGCACTTTCAATATCAGTTCCTCTCGGCATCTATTCTGCCGTCAAGCGCAATTCTCTATTCGATAACGTCGCCACGGTCGCATCGACGGCCACCTTTTCCATCCCCAGTTTCTGGCTGGCGCTCCTGATGATCATCCTGTTCGCCGTCAAGTTTCAGGAGTGGGGCCTGCCTGCATTGCCGGTCAGCGGTGCACGGGACTTTCGCGGCGGCGGGGGATTCTTCGACCGCGTCGAACACCTGATCATGCCCGCGATCGCGCTGGGATTGGTGCAACTAGCATCATGGATGCGCTATATCCGTTCCTCGATGCTGGAAGTGATCCGGCAGGATTATGTCCGAACCGCTGAGGCGAAGGGAATGCGTGAAAGTACAGTACTTTTCATCCATGCCTTCCGCAACGCTGTCCTTCCCTTGATTACCTTGATCGGCTTGACGCTCCCAGAGCTCTTTGGCGGCGCGTTTTTCATTGAGCAGATTTTCGCGTGGAACGGACTCGGGCGGCTCGCGCTCGACTCCCTCAATCAGCGCGACTACACCTTGATTATGGGCATCTTCACCATGCTGGCGGTCTTGACATTGTTTGGAAACCTGCTCGCCGATGTCCTATACGCCGTTTTCGACCCACGCATCCGCTTCAACTAGCTCCGTGACCGCTGCGACGGCTCGATGCAACGGTGCGATCGGTCAGACCGATTTCGGGAGTGGGGACATCACCATGGCACAGCAGAGCGAAA
>JBOGUE010000751.1:0-2580 GCA_050695955.1 Thermomicrobiales bacterium
TACCCGATCGTAGACCCAGATGCCGTTCTGGGTATTGTCCGACTCCGGATATGCGACCGAGTAGTAGAGGCGCTGTCCGTCCGGCGCCCAGGCCAGCCCGAAATAGACGACGCCCGGCTCCGCGAGCGTAACCGGCGCCAGCGTCTCGACCTCGCCGCTTGCCAGATCGAGGCTGACGATCTGGTTGCCGCGGAACTCACCGTTGAAGATCGGTGAGCGGGAGAAGGCGATCGAGCGACTGTCGGGCGCCCAGGCGGGGAGAATATCGACGTGGATCGGCGTCTCCGGCCACTCTTCGTCGTCGTCCCAGACCTCGATCCGCCCTTCGTAGCCATCATCGGTCACATTGGTGAGCTCCCCGGTCGCCGCATCCATCAGCCAGAGGTCGCCATCGACGAAGATGCGGAATGCGTCCTCGGCGAAGGTGATCTTGGTGCTGTCCGGTGACCAGACGACACTGTCGAGCGAGATGGCAATCCTGCGCGCCTCCAGATCACCGCAGGTCTGCTCGGTCAGCGTCGCGACGTCGTAGACGCAGAGATCTGTCAGACGGGCGCCGGCCGATTTGCTCGCCACGAAGCGTGTACCGTCCGGCGACAAGGCGACGATTCGCGCATCAGGCAGCTTGACCTCTCGCCGTTCTGGCAGTTCCGCCGGTGGCGTCGCCTGCTGGGCCGCGGCGGGGTGGAGCGTGACAGTGGCGAGCAGGAGCGCGGCGAGGATCGTACGGCAAAGTTGTCTCATGGTTCTCCTCACGTCCGATTGGTTCACGGCGCGACGACCTCGCCGCAGGCGATCGGCAGCGTTGCGATGCCGGTCGCCGCATCGTAGTCGTAGACGACGATGGCGTGCGTGTCGGCGAGCAGGGCGTCGAGCGCGGCGTCGATGATCGTTACGCTGACGCCCGCCTCGTTGAGCGGTTGCAATGCGAAGCCTGACTGCTCGTCGAGCACGGTGCAGGGGCCTTCCTGGAGCACGACAAGCGTCAGCCCCGGCACGTCGCGCACACGCAGCGCGACCTTGGTCCCATCGCCCTCGGCCGTCAACGTCGCCTGCCCGCTCCGCCCCGACTGGTCCATATCGTGCAGCTCCACCGTGACGGCGTTGGCCGCGGTCTGCTCGTCTGTTGATCCGTCAGTGTCGTCGGCGTCGCGAGGACCAGGCAGGCGGGGTTGCCCGACCGCGGCTTCCGCCGTATCGTCGCCCAGCCCCCAGACTTCGAAGCCGTGGAAGGCGGTGCGGTCGTCCAGCACGTTGTCGCCTTGGAAAAGGCCGGCCCCAATCCAGATATCGCCGCTCGCCATCACGACCGAGGCGTCGAAGGTCGCCACGTACTCGCCGTTGAGCGCTAGATAGCCCGTCTCCTCGACCATGGCAACCTCGAGCGTGTTCTCCTCGCCCGCCGCCGTCGCCATGCCCGCCGCCAACCCGGAGGCCAGCATCGGCCAGGTGTCGGCATCGCCGAGAAACCAGCGGCCGGTCGAGCGGAGGATGAAGCGTAAGTGCTCGTCGCTGCCCGTATCGCGGAACGCGATGCCGACGCTCCACCGCTGCTCGTCGACGTCGTAGGGATTGACGAACGTCGTCCGGGCGTAGAAGTCGCGCACCTCGACCTCGGCGTACTGATTGCCGACCAATGCCTCTTCGTTGTGCCGGACCTCGCCTTCGGCCGGGCCGAAGAGGCTGGACTGCTCCTGGGCATCCGCCCGGAGCTGGTCGAACTCCAGTACATCCTGCCGGGCGGCTGGGTCCGGCGAGGGCGCCATGGTCACGAGCAGGTTGTCGAAAACACCCTCGACCGGACCGGGGGAGCTGCTGAAGGCGCCGACGCCGAAGTTGAAGTGGCCCCGCTGGTACCGGTCGTCGGTGACGGAGACGACCTCGACGCCGTTGACGCGGGCGGTGATGGTCGAGCCGATACAGCTCAGCTCGAGCCGATTCGTGCGGATGCCGGGGCGGATCGCATCGTGGGCGACGTAGTCGGTCAGTTGCACGTCAGCGCCGTCGTCCGGGTCGATCTCGGCCCAGAGCACCACGTCGCCGTGCGCGAGATCAAGCATCAGGCTGTAGCCGAGAGCGGCGTTGGACCCGATGTTGCGACAGCCGACGAAGACCAGGCGGTCTTCGACCGGGCCGCGCAGCCGAACATCGACGGCGATCGTGCCATCCGCGACTACGTCATATACCTGGACGCCGAAACCGCCGGAGAATTGCTGCCCGATCCCCTCCATCACGTACTCACCACGCTCGTACACAAGGCGCGTGTCGTCGTTCTCGGACTCGGTGAATTCACCGGCGGCCGGGTTGTCGAACCTCTCGTCGATGAGGACGACGACGTCGTCTTGCGCCGATTGCGCTGTCACCGACCACGGGGCGAGCGTAGCGCAAAGAGCGGCCGCCAAGACCAGGTGAGGGAGCGCCGATACGCCGATCCGTCGCACAACTCCACCTGTCATTCGGTCGTCGCTGGCGCCGGGGTCGCCGGAGGACCGGTGGGCCGTGGCGCCTGCCGGTTGCCGATGGCGAAGAGCGTCCCGTCGCCGGCGGCAAAGACGACGTCGCCGGCCACGGTGATCCAGC
>JBOGUE010000752.1:0-5543 GCA_050695955.1 Thermomicrobiales bacterium
GAACGAAACAGCCCAAGGCACGCTGCCGACTCCGCGTGGAGAAACCCTTCGGTATTCGGGCGAGATCTATGCCGGTGACCCCGAAGAGGACGACGATCTCGACCCGATCGAGGTCGAAGGCGAGTTCACGGTCGAGCCTGTTCTCGACATAAGCGCCAGCATTTGCGAGAACTTCGATGGTGGGCCGATCGTTTCGGTCGACTTGATCAATGGCGGCGACCTCGGCCTGGCACCCGTCCTTACCATGACGTTGACCAATGACACGGGTCTGGAGTTCGTCACGCTTCAACCCAAGGAGCGGGTCATCGGCTGGCCGAAAATGACGACCCAGGAGGAGTTCGACATCCCCGAACGCTTGGTCACCGGCAATTACACGCTGAGGATACAGGCGCTGATCGTCGACGGCCTCGATCCGGTCGTGACCGAACTGCCATTCAGCATCGGCGGCGAGAACGCAGCGCCGCTTTGCGAGGGAACCGGCTTCTAGATCACCAGGACAGTGTTCTCGTCACCATCAAGTCACGTCACAGTCTGCGCGGTTCGTCTGCGCTCGGGTCTCTGGGACGAATGCCGCAACGTCAATCAATGCTGCCAAGCACAGGCGTCACAGCGTCCCGCGAGAGGAAGCCATGATCCGCCCAATACCTTCCCCACCGTCCCAACATACGCGCGCCGACCTTCGCGTTCGGCACGCGCCGATCCCACCTCTCGCTGTCCGCCTGCTCGCCATGGCTGTACTCGTAGTTGCGTCCGTGACGCTCGTCGCGCCATGGCGGGCGGGACTCGCCGCTCAGGAGGGCGACACTCCAACCGAGGTGGCTATGGTTCCCAGGGGCCAAGACGATGAGCTGCCGGCGCCGGATGAGACTCCGCCGCCCGTTCCAACCCCAACCCTCGAGCCGACTCCAACCATCGAGCCAACCCCAACACCCGAACCGACGTCGACACCCGATCCGACCCCGATGCCCAAGCCCGGCGGACCGACCGAACTGCGAGTCGCACCGGCAACGGAGGACGTCGCTCATACTTACGCTGGAACCAACGCACGATTCGCCATCGAGATCGAGCCCCAGGGCAACGGATTGCCTGACGCCAAGGAGTTCCGCGTCAAAGCGCCGGACGGATGGGAAGTGCGATTGCTCGACGAGGAAGGCGTCGAACTGCGCGATCATACGGACAACGATCAGGTCGACACCGAACCGCTGGCGCCAGGCGTTGCCGAGCCGATCACCGTCGAGGTCGCCGTCCCGGACGACGCGCCAACCGGCACGGAAGCGACGATCGATCTGCAGGTGCAATCACTTGGTGACCCGTCCCCGAATCACGAAGACGGATTGGCACTGACAGTCGTTGTCCAAGCTGACCCTACGCCAACGCCGCCATCGGACGCCGCCGCGGTGAGCCACTCTCAGGAGCCGAACGAAACTGCCGAGAAGGCAGAGACGTCCGAGAGCACGGTTGGTGCATTCTCGGAGAAGCCCTCGTCGTCCCTCGCGGCTGGTGAGCAGCCGGTGTCCTCGCCGGCTCCGCGTGAAATAGTGGCGCCCGAGGTCACGATCGCGCTCGACGGCGGCCAAAGCCGAGCGGTTGCGCCGGGGCAATGGATAGACTTGCGCTACGTCGTGACCGTCGACGGCGTAGCCGAGCCGGACGACGCGGTGTCACTCTTTATCGAGGCTGGGACTTCAGCCGATTGGTCTGTCGAGATCCTCGACGTCCATTGCGATCTCTGCTTGGACATCCTCGCCGTCAATGACCGCCGAGGCGCGATTCACCGCCGCCATTGGGCACACTCCGTTCACGCGCGACGTGCGTCGAACTCCGTGGCTAAGTGTAGACGATCTGCCAACTACGCTCGCAGGATGAAGCGGGGCAGGCCGTGGGTGGGGTCGCGGAGGTGGTCGAGGTCGGGGCCGAGTTCGGCGATGGTGGCCTCGACGGCGCCGGTGACGGTGTCGTAGGCGGCGTTGACCTCGGCGGCCCAGGCGGTGGGGAGGCGCTGGAGGTCGATTTCGGCGTCGAATTCGTCGCGATCCAGCTCGGTCGCGGTGCCGTCCGGGTCGAGCCAGAGGTCGAGCTCGAGGTCGAGGTCACGGTAATAGTTGGCGCGCAACTCGGCCAGCGGGTGCGAAAAGTTGACATAATAGCCGACCGTTTGGTCGTCCTCGGTGGTGAAGCGGATCAGCGAATACCAGCGGTCGGGAAAGAACCACTGCTCGGCGGCGGTCCGCTCGAAGGTGTGCATGCCGGAGGCAGTGCTGACCGTCACCTCGCGCGGGCGGTAGAAGGTAAAGCGGTGGTGGAGCACGTCGCGCGCGGCGACGCCGTTCGGCACGGCGATCCAGCCGCCTTCGATCTGGTACTCCCAGCAGGCGCCCCGGAGCTTCTCTTTGCGGTAGTACATCCGAACGCTCACGGTGAACCCCTCCCCAATGGCTCCCGGGCAGGGATGCCGGCGCGGCGCGGGTAGCGTGACGGGGTATCCCCTATTTTATCCGCGATCACCATTCGCGTCACGCGTTCCCCAGCCGCATGCGGCAGGAGGGCGCTTTCGCCCACACGCGCGCCGACGAATTCGGCCGCGCGTTTCCCCTGTGTAAGTTCCTCGCCAAGCTCGGCCGCCTTCGGGAAGAGGGCCCGGCCGCCGACGCGCAAGAAGGGCATCGCCAGCTCCATCAGCGATGGCAGCGCGGCGACGGCCCGTGCGGTCGCCAGATCGTACCGCGCGCGATGAGCCGGATCCTGGGCAAGATCT
Source organism: Thermomicrobiales bacterium (assembly GCA_050695955.1). Taxonomy (GTDB): domain Bacteria; phylum Chloroflexota; class Chloroflexia; order Thermomicrobiales; family UBA6265; genus JBOGUF01. The sequence goes on from JBOGUE010000752.1 coordinate 2,756, forward strand.
TCCGCCCGGCCGTGGATCGCCCGCGCGTTCGATAGGCCGGTGGCGTCGATCACGGCCTGCAAAAAGGTGACCTTCTTGCCGGTCGCCTCAATCGAGGTGACGTCGACGTGCGGGCGGGCGATGGCAATCACGAGACCGGGAAAGCCCGCGCCCGCGCCAATGTCGACGAGTCGAAGCGAGGCGGCGTCGGCGAGGATGTCGTCGACGGCGGGCAACATGCGCAGGGCGTCGAGGAAGAGCCGCCGTTCGATCTCATCCGGTTCGGTGATGGCCGTCAGGTTGAATCGCCGACTCCAATCGAGCAAGAGGTCACGAAATGCGGCCAATTGCACCTGTTGTGCCGCGGTTAGCGCCGCGACGAGCCCGGCGGTGACGTCGTCGAGCGGCGCGGACGCGATGTGGAGCGGGGCGGGGTGTGGGGCATCGGCACCGGCGGCATGCTCCGTCGCGGAGGAATCTGTTGCCACTGGCCGTTGTGCCTCCATCATCGTCTCCCGGATTACCCCAGCGTCGTCACCTCGCGCCCCAGCTTCGGCGCGGACAGGCGACGCTCGCGGGCTTCCACAACGACCGTGCCGGCAGCGTCGACGATTCCCTGCAGAGACAGACCGGCCATCTCCCGCAGCCGTCCCTGGGATGCTTGCTCGAAGATGCGATCCGGCACGCCGAGGACGCGAGTCGGAATCGCGATGCCGTGGTTCGCCAGTGTCTCCAGCACGCCGGCGCCGAACCCGCCACGGATCGAACTCTCCTCCACCGTGACGATCGCGCCGCGGCGTTCGGCCAGGTCGAGGATGAGCGCCTCGTCGAGCGGCTTGACGAAACGGGCATTGACGACCGTGGCGCGGATCCCCTGGGCGAAGAGGAGATCGGCCGCGCGCTCGGCCGGCAAGACCATCGACCCGACCGCCAGGATCGCGACATCGCCGCCCTCCCGGAGGACCTCGGAGCGGCCGATTGGGAGCGCGTGCATCGGCTCGTCGGTCGGCACGCCGACGCCGGAGCCGCGGGGATAACGGACCGCGATCGGACCGCCGGTATGCGCGATGGCGGTCTTGAGCATGTGCCGTAGCTCGTTTTCGTCCTTGGGCGCCATGATCGTCATGCCGGGCAAGCAGCGCAGGTAGGTGAGGTCGTAGATACCATGATGCGTGCGCCCGTCATCGCCGGCGAATCCGGCCCGGTCGAGGCAAAAGATGACCGGCAGGCGCTGGAGGCAGACATCGTGCACGATCTGGTCGTAGGCGCGCTGGAGGAAGGTCGAATAAATTGCGGCGACCGGCCGCATGCCCTGGGTCGCCAGGCCGGCGGCGAAGGTGACCGCGTGCTGCTCGGCGATGCCGACGTCGAAGTAGCGATCCGGGTGGACCGCGCCGAACTTGCTGAGCGACGTGCCACTCGGCATCGCGGCCGTGATCGCGATGATCCGTTCGTCCTCGTTGGCAAGCTCGATCAGCGTTTCGGCGAAAACGTCCTGGTAACGCGGCGGCGGCGGCGGCGTGCCTTCCGGCTTGGGCGAGGCCTTCGCCGAGACGCTGTGGCTGCGCTCGCGATCAGTTGCGGCGGCGGCGTAGCCTTTGCCTTTCTCGGTGACGACGTGGAGGAAGACCGGCCCGCCGACGTTCCGCGCCTGCCGCAGCGCCTCGACGACGGCGCGGATGTCGTGGCCCGGCACCGGTCCGATGTAGGTAAAGCCGAGTTCTTCCCAGATCATCGCGTGGTAGACGAACTCCTTGAAGGAGTCCTTCATCCGCTTGCCGAGCTCGACCAACAACTCGCCCTGAGGGAGTTTCTCGACCATGCCGGCGATCTCGTCCTTCGCCCGGTTGTAGCGGCGATCGGTGCGGACGCGGTCGAGGTAGCGGCTGAGGGCGCCGACATTGGGCGCGATCGACATTTCGTTGTCGTTGAGGACGACGATGAAGGGGATGTTGAGATTGCCGGCGTTGTTCAGCCCTTCGAAGGCCATGCCGCCGGTCAGGGCGCCGTCGCCAACAACCGCGACGGTCCACCCGCGATCGGTGGCCGGTTTGTGCTGCGCCGCAACCGCCATGCCGAGCGCCGCCGAGATCGCCGTCGAGGCGTGGCCCGCCCCGAAGGCGTCGTGCGGGCTCTCGTCGCGCGAGAGGAAGCCGGAGAGCCCGCCTTCTTGCCGAATGGTGGGAAAGCGGTCGCGCCGGCCGGTGAGGAGCTTATGCACATACGCCTGGTGGCCGACGTCCCACACCAGCTTGTCGCGGGGTGAGTCGAAGACGTAGTGAAGGGCGATCGTCAGTTCGACCGCGCCGAGGCTGGCGCCGAGGTGGCCGCCAGTTTGGGTGACGATGCGAATCAACTCGTCCCGGATTTCGGTTGCAAGTTGTTCGAGTTCGCCGAGGGAGCGGCCTCGGAGGTCGGCCGGAGAATCGATGCGGTCGAACATGGCCGTGGTCGGCATGGTTGGAGGGACTCCCTCGAAGCGCGGGGGCGTGATCCATGCCGGATCGACGACCCCGTTGCCGGTAGGCCGGCGTCGCCGCCGGCAATGATAGGCCGCGCACGCGGCTAACCGAAAGACATTAGCAATCCATGAACCACTACGTCAAACGCGCGAGTGCCCGATGAGGTGTTGCGACGCTGCGCGCGCTACGCATTCGACCGCTCCAAAAATGGGTAGACGCAAGCTACTGCAATTGCGGCGTCGGTAGAATAGAATAACGTTGCGTGGGCTACCTTGGGTCATTGAATCTTATGCAGCCGGCGCCCGGCGGCGTGCCGGGCTTCCGACGTGCTATGGCGCGGATGGAGG
>JBOGUE010000753.1:0-2427 GCA_050695955.1 Thermomicrobiales bacterium
ATCCGGCGCTGAGCGGCTCGGTCGAGCCGGGCGAAAGCATCGAGGGCTGGGTCGTCTTCAGCGCGGCGACAGACGAATCGAACCTGCTGCTGATCTACGACAGCGTGACCCTGACCGGCAATTGGGCAGATCGCGTCATCGCCCTGGAGGACGGCGCGGCCGTGCCCGACGCCGAGCAGCCGGCGGCCGAGCCGAACGACGCCGGCAGCGATCCGGGCGCGCCGGCCGGCTTCAACAGCGCCATCGTCACCGACGACTGGGCGATCGAGGTGCTCGACGTCGCGACCGGGCAGGCTGTCTACGACCTCTTCCCAACCAGCGACTACCGCACGACCGCCCTCGGCGACGTCGATGCCAACAGCCTCGGGCGCTGGATCGCCTTCCGCGTCCAGGTGACGAACAACCAGACCGGCGGCCAGCCGGCCTACTTCTCGCCGACTGCCTTTACCGTTGCCGACGGCGACGGCAACCCGGCGCCTGACGTGCTCACCCTCTCCCCGCCGAACCCGGACGCGGCCGGCGCCTACTACCCCGGTGGGTCGCGCGACGGATGGGTCGTCTTCGAGCTGCCCATCGACTGGAGCGGCACGTTGGTCCGCTTCCAGCCGTATCAAACGGACGACGACCCCCGCTACTTCACGTGGGGCGACGGCGCGCCGCAAGAGGAGCCAGAGCGTGAGACCGGTCCGATTGAAGAGGGCGCGACGGTACAGACCACCGACGAGGTGAACCTGCGGGCCGAACCCACAACCGACGCCGAGATCGTGACCACGCTCGACGCCGGCACGGAACTCCGCGTCACCGGCGCCGGCGAGCAGGGTGGCGACTACACCTGGTATCCGGTCGAGAATACCGAGACGGACGAGACAGGGTACGTTGCGGGCGACTTCCTGGAGCCGGTCGAAGGGTGACGAACTCGCCACTGATTGTTGCGCTCAAGAGATCATAACCAGGGACACTGTGAGCCGCTGTCGCTTCGAGCGTCCAAGCAATTTGAGTGTGCAAGCCCATTGACAAATTTTCTTGTCAATGGCTAGAATGACGCCATGATTGATGTGGAGGTCATCGAAGACCCAGCGGCCGCGGCGGTTGCTCTTGACCCCTTCAGGAGTCGGCTGCTTTCGGAGTTGGCGGAGCCCGCTTCCGCGGCGACGCTCGCCTCGCGCCTCGGAATCGCGCGCCAGAAAGTCAACTACCACCTGCGTGCCTTGGAGGGGCATGAGTTGGTGCAGGCGGCGGGAACACGTCAGTGGGGAGGGCTGACGGAGAGGCTTCTCGTTGCAAGCGCGGCTTCGTACGTCGTGTCGCCGCGCGCGATGGGCAGCGCCGAGGCCGATCCCGCAAAGAGCGCCGACCGTCTTTCCGCCAGCTATCTCATCGCCCTGGGCGCGCGCATCGTGCGCGAGGTTGGTGGTCTCCTCCGTCAATCAGAGGAAGCCCGCAAGCACTTGCCGACCCTGTCGGTCGATGCCGAGATCCGGTTCCGGTCCGCCGCGGATCGCGCCGCCTTTACCAGAGATCTCACCGATGCCGTAACGACACTCGTCTCGCGCTACCACGACGACGCCGCGGCCGGAGGTCGCCGGCATCGCCTCGTGGTGGTAGCGCATCCCCTGCCACTCGAAACCTAAATGGAGGAATAGAGTCATGCCAGTGAAGATCGACGAGTCCGGCCGCCGGTCTGTTCAAGCCGAGGTCGAAGTTCCCGGTACCCCCGAGCAGGTATGGGACGCCATTGCGACCGGACGCGGCATCTCGTCCTGGTTCGTGCCGAGCGAGGTTGAAGAGCGCGTGGGCGGCGGCGCTGTCACGCACTTTGGGCCGGGCATGGACTCGAACGCGACCATAACCGCCTGGGAGCCACTCCACCGCTACGCCGCGGATACTCAGGAAGACTTGGGGCCGAACGATCCGACCGTCGCCACGGAGTGGATTGTCGAAGCACGTACCGGTGGAACCTGCGTTGTCCGCGTGGTTCACCGTTGGTTTGCGAGTAGCGATGATTGGGACGAACAGTTCGAGGGTCACAGCTACGGCTGGTTGGCCTTCTTCCGTGTCCTTCGGCTCTATCTCACCCACTTCCCCGGCCAGCCCTGTGCGGCGTTTCAGTTGATGGGCGTCGCACCGGAGCCGGTGTCGGACGCCTGGGCTGCATTGATGCGCCCGCTCGGACTCGCCGACGCCACGATCGGCCAACGGGTGATCATCCCCACCGGCGCTCCGCCCTTTGCCGGGCTGGTCGAATCGGTCGGCCAGAGCGAATGGCCCGAACTTCTCCTTCGTCTCGACGAGCCGGCGCCCGGCATCGCCCATTTTGTCCCCGTCCCTATGGGTGGCCAGGTTTTTCTGACGCTCCGCTTTTACTTGTATGGTGACCAGGCGTCCGCCGCCGTCGAGCACGCCGAACCATTGTGGCAAGCATGGATG
>JBOGUE010000754.1:0-10147 GCA_050695955.1 Thermomicrobiales bacterium
CATCAGCCACGTCGGCCAGCTCGAGCGAATCGATCAGCCGCGCCGTGTCGACGCCGCCGTAGGGCACGTTGCAGGCGCGCGCGTCGCGAGGGAGGTAGTCGAGCTTGTCGACGTCGAGCGGGCCGGAGAGGATGGCGCGCAGCACCCGGTCGGCCGGCAATAACTCCCGGTCACCCGGCGCGACGACCGTCGCTACTCGTTTCGGGTCGACGTCCCAGGCATCGCGCAGGATCGATGCGATCTCCGGCCCCTCGATCACGCGCCGGCCGACCTCCTCGTGGGGCAGGACCGGCGGACCCAACTCCTCGATCGCGTGCGAGAACGGGTAGTGTCCAATGTCGTGCAGCAAAGCGGCGGCCGTGACGACGCGCGCGTCCTCGTCGGTGATCCAGGCGCCGGCCGACAGCGACCGCAAGTGATCGACGGCCAGCCGCGCCAGGTGAAGCACTCCGAGCGAGTGCTCGTACCGCGCGTGCTTCGCGCCCGGCCAGACGCGAGAGACGAAGCCAAGCTGCTGGATCCGTTCCAGCCGCAGGAAGGTCCGCGTGCCGATCAGCGCCAACTCCGGCGCGGCCAGCGGAATCCGGTCATAGAGTCCGTCGCGCACCGTCGTCTCGACCGAATACCCCGTGCCCGGCACCCGGCCCGTGTGGTACGTCGTCATCCGCTCCCCCGCTTCGTGAAGATCGCTCGTTCCGCACAAGAATACGGGACGGGGATTTCGGTATGCTTTCGTGAACAGAGCGGTGGTCGACGGGCGGTCGGGTAGGGCGGGCGGTGGCGGCAGTCAGAGAGGCGGCGGACGAGCCTGGGTCACTCGCGGAGATCGTGGGCGATCGTCCGTCCATCACGGCCGCATCGCCGACGGCACGATCGCGCGTCCTCCCTTTCGCTATTGCCCTGCTGTCGCTGGCTCTGATCTATTGGACCATCGATATCGTCTCCCCCGCCTTGCCTTCGATCAAGGATGACCTGGCGCTGTCGGCCTCGGGCGCGGGATTGGTCTTCTCGCTCTTCTTCGCCGGGAGGCTCGTTGGCAACTTCCCGGCCGCGTTCCTAGTCGACCGGGTCGGGGCGCCGGCCACGGCGATGATCGGCGCCGCGCTCCTCGCCGCCGGGTCGGCGTTGGCGGCAAGCGCGCCCAGCGCGGCGGTGCTCTACCCAGCGCGCATGCTGCAAGGGGTCGCCGTCGCCCTTCTGGTGACGGCAGCGCTGATCTCTCTAGTCCGCCTACGGCCCGGTCAGGGCGCGGCGATGACCTACTTCGGCTTTATGGCGACGATCGGCGGCATCTTCGGACTCGCCAGCGGCGGGTTGTTGACCGGGACGACGGGCTGGCGCGGCATCTTCGTCCTCAGCATCGGTCTCGCCGGCGCGCTCGCCGTGGCCGGCGCCTGGTCCCGCCGCACCCCGACGACGGCGGCGCCCATTGCCGCCACCTCAACGGCCGACGAAGATGCCGCGCGGGATGGCCGATTTCGTGCCATCGCCGTCTTCGTCCTCGCCAACTTCCTTGCCTACTTCAACTACGCCGTCTGGACCGCCCTGCCCCTCTACGCGGACAAAGCGTTCGACGCCTCGCCGGGCACCATCTCGGCCCTGTTGCTCTCGGTAACATTGGTCCACCTCGTCGCCGCCTTTCCGTGCGGCCGGGTGATCGCCCGCTGGGGCGGGCGGCGAGCGCTGCTGGCCGGCGTTGTCGTCTCCCTGACCGGGACGGCGCTGCTGCTGGCGCCCGGTGAAGCGCTGTGGCTGGCGTTGCCGCTGGCGCCCTTTAGCATTGGCCAGGTGCTGGCGACGAACGCGGCCGGCGACCTCGTCCTCCACGGCGCGGGGCGGGGCGGGCGCGCGGTCGGCATGGTTCGCCTCAGCAGCGACTTCGGGTTGGTCGTCGGCCCCGCCGTCGCGGGCGTGCTGCAAGACGTTGCCGGCTACGGCGCGCCCTTCGCGGTCCTGCCGGTGATCAGTGCTGTCGCGGCCGTGGCGCTGTGGCGCGCGACCGCCGTGTCATACTCTGCCCCGGTGGCGCCGGGCGGCGCGCACCACGGGTAACAACGGAGCGACAACGACGATGCATCTCCTTCGCCGTTCGATGCTGGCGGTGGCCGAACAACCTCGTGTCGAGCGCCTGCTGCGGCGGAACGGGTTCTCCGACAGACTCGTCAAGCGCTTCATCGCCGGCGAGGAGTTGGACGACGCCCTCGATGCGGCCAAGGTAATCGCGGCCCAGGGGATGACGACGACCCTTGACCAGCTCGGTGAGAACGTCGCCACCGCCGAGGACGCGGGGGCGGCGGCCGGCGCCTACGTCGCGATCCTGGAGCGGATGGCGGCGGCCGGGGTCGAACCGAACATCTCGATCAAGCTGACGATGCTGGGACTCGACCTGGGCGACGAGGTGGCGCGGGAGAACGTGTTGCCGATCCTGGCCGCGGCGCGCGCGGTCAGCGGCTTCGTCCGCATCGACATGGAGGGCTCGGCCTACACCGACCGGACGATGCGCCTCTTCGCCGCCTTCCACGACGACTACCCGGATGAGGTCGGCATCGTCGTTCAGAGCTACCTCCACCGGGCGCGGGCCGACGTCGAGGCGATGATTGCCCGCAACGCCCGCGTCCGTTTGGTGAAAGGGGCCTACGCCGAGCCGGCGGCGATCGCGTTTCAGAAGCAGGCCGAGGTCGATCTCAACTATCGCTGGTTGATGGAGCTGCTTTTGGAGCACGGCCGCTACCCGGCGATCGCCACCCACGACCCAGCATTAATCGAGGCGACTAGGACCTTTGCCACTGGCAAGGGGATCGGCGCCGACCGCTTCGAGTTCCAAATGCTCTACGGCGTCCGCCGAGACGAGCAAACCCGCCTCGTCGCCCAGGGCGACCGCATGCGCGTCTACGTCCCATACGGCACGCGGTGGTACCCCTATTTCACCCGCCGCATCGCCGAACGCCCGGCCAATGCCGTCTTCGTGCTGCGGCAATTAGTGAGCGGGTAGGGCGGAGGTCGTAGCGCAATGTAGGGGCGCTGCTTGCCGCGCCCGTCGCCTGTAAGGCGACATGCCGCTTTCGCGGCCCGTTAGTTTTCGGCCTACGGCCGAAGCGTGCCCGCGGCACGCGCGGAGTTGCGGCGCAGCAAGCTGCGCCCCTACACGGGTCGTTTCAGGCAGGGCGCGGTGCACCAATGCGGGCGCTGTAAGCAGCGCCCAATCGACCGTCAGGTGTTGGCCGAGGACGATGAATCGCGGACGGCGCGCGAGAGCGGCATGTCACATGCGGAATGGTGGGCTGCCGGCTGGGTGACACCGGCCGGCTGGTGACAGGGAGTATCAATGGAGAACGAACAATCGGATCGGCCGGCAGAACCCGCGGAGACGGTGAAGCCGATGGAGCCGGTAGAGGTGATGGACGGTATCGGCGCGTTGCCGGAAGGAACGCCGCCGGTGCTGGCGCGGTTTTGGGAGACGGCAAAGCGGATGCCGCGCTACGTGCGGTTGGCGATCGCCCTCGCCCGCGACGGGCGGGTGCCGGCGAAGGCGAAGGCGACCCTGGCGGTTGGCGGGGCGTACACGATCTCGCCGATCGACCTCGTGCCGGGCATCATCCCGGTCGCCGGGCAAGTCGACGACGTCATCGTCCTCTTGCTGACGCTCCGGCAGACGCTCCGCATGTCCCCCCCAGAGGTCGCCGACGAGCATTTGCAGCGCGTCGGCCTCGCCGCGACGGACATCGATGACGACCTGCGCAACGCCCGCGCCGTGGCCGCCTGGTTGGCCGTCCGTGCAGCGCGATGGGTCCGCAATACGGTTCAACGCGGCAGCCGGTCGGTCTGGTCCGCCGTCCGCCGCCGCTGATTCGCCTCGCCACGCCGGTCCTGCCCAGGACGGCAATCGTGGGGACAAACACGTCGGCCATGGGTCTTGCTGAGGGCATGAATCAGATACCGGACGGCGACACACAGGGCGATCGCCTAATGCACTGAGACTGCTGCCCTGTAGCCCTGGGGCTCGGGAACGGGTTGACCGATTGCTCGCAGACCAGTCAACCACACCGCGATTGCTTCCTCGTCCATGGCGGCGGCTTCTTCATGGGTTCGCCCGTGGGTATGGCATCCAACAATCTGCGTTCAGCATTCATGTAGTTCACGCCAAAGCCGACGATAGCGCCAATCAGGTCGGGCCGCGTCATGGCGAGATGGAGGGTGGCGACGTCACCGTCGCTCATCCCGGCGACGTGGGCCAGCGCGAGATCCCGCTGGGCGATGAAGCCGGCAATGTCTTCGGCGATTCGCTCATACGACAGCTCGGTGGACGGGTTGTTCGTCCGCCCGTGCCCGCGGTGCTCAAGCGCGGCCACCCGGTAGTGCTGTGCTGCGCGAAGAACGGCGTCAGCGCCAGCCAACTCCCCACGGATCGTCCAGCGAGCTCAACCCGCCGTGCAGCAGCACCAGCGGTTCCCCTTGTCCCATCTCCTGGTAATACATGCGGACGCCATCGACGTCGGCGTACGGCATAGCACCTCTCCCACAACCAGGAGTTCCCAATGGTCTGTCCCAAAACAATACATCGGACGCGCAATTAATGACGCCGAACGCCGCTCTATTGACACGTCAGATCAGCCCAGACCGCACGGCAATGGTCGCCGCGGCCGAGCGGGCCCCCACGCCGAGCTTGCAGAAGATGTGGTCGACGTGCGTGGTGACGGTGCGGTGGCTAATGAAGAGCGCATCGGCGATGATCTGATTGGTCTTGCCCTCGGCAATCAAGCGCAGCACGTCCACCTCGCGGGACGTCAAGGCGCGGGCAGGCGCCGGCCGCGGCGGATCCGGCACGGGTGTAGGAAGCACGTCGGCGTCAGTCTTATTGTCCGCGCATGATCGATCAAGCGCCGATGCGAAGCGATGGGCGGTCTCCGTTTTGTGCATATCCGTTGCCCAGGCCAGCGCCGCTTGCAAGTTGTCGTGCTCGGTTGCGAGACGCTGCAACCAGATCGCCTGACAGGGCCCGTACACGTCCGACTCGGTTCGCTCTACCAGGCGCAGGAAGTGCGCGGCGTGCGCCGCCCGGACCATGTGTTCCTCGCCACTCGCCTCCAACTGCTCGCCAGCGTACTCGCGAATCGTCTCGAACATGCCGAATCGTGGTTCGTGCTCTCCGACCTCGACCCGGTCTACCCGTCGCACAAGGCTCTGTTGCATGAGAGCCGAGATGGCGTCGAGCACCTCTGTCTCCTCGCCAAACTCGGGCGAGATCGCGCGCGCCGCCGCGAAGTCGAAGCCGCCGGCGAAGACGGCCAGCCGCCGGAAGAGCATCCGCTCGTCGGCCGCGAGGAGGTCGTGACTCCAGGCAATCGCGTGCCGCATACATTGGAGTCGCGGCGAACGGTCGCGCGGACCACCGGTGAGCAGCGTCAGCCGTCGCTCGAGGCGCGCCAGGAGCGCCTCAGGTGACAAGTGGTTGCCGCGGGCGGCGGCAAGCTCAATCTCCAGCGGCAGCCCGTCGAGGGCACGGCAGATCTTGGCGACGACCATCGCGTTGGCCTCGGTCAAGCGAAAGTCGTGCCGCACCGCCCGCGCACGCTCGACAAACAGTCGCACGGCCGCGGTGGACGCGACCTCCGCCACCGACGACGTCGAGCCCGGTGGCGGCAACTGGAGAGGCGGGACCGCGAAGACGTGCTCGCCGGAGACGCTTAGGACTGCACGACTGGTGACGACGATCGTCAGGCGTTCGCTCGCGTCCAGGAGACGCGGTAGCAAGGGCGCCGCGGCAAGGATCTGCTCGAAGTTGTCGAGAACCAGTACCTTCGCGCACGGGCACAGGAACTGATCGACGCGCTCGAAGACCGGTTGTCCAAACGGCTCGACGGCGCCGAAACCCCGCGCGATCGCGGCGGGGAGGAGATCGGGATCGGTGATTGCATCAAGCTCGACCAAGGCGACGTCGGCGCCGCCGTCCGCTTGGAGTTCGGCCGCAAGGCGCAGGGCCAGGCGGGTCTTGCCGACGCCGCCCGGACCGGTGAGGGTTATGAGGCGAACTGCCGGGTCGAGAACGAGCGCGCGTAGTGCCGAGAGCTCCTGCTCGCGCCCGATAAAGGTCGTGAGCGGGGTCGGCAACGTATCGTAGGGCAGGATCGGATACAGCTCAGCCATCGTCGGAAGACCTCAGGCGCATCACCAACAATCGACGTCGTCATGCCATTGCAACGAGGCAATCCAATCGGTTCCAAAGCTTGACCCGCCAAGGAACCTTCCCTTCATGAAATGTGCCTCCTACAGATACGACGAGATCTCGTGACGATGTGTGACAATGCGGTCGGAATGTTCTTCTGGGCCGAGCCAAACCTTTTCGACCGGGCGCACAGCCGCACGTGGTCGCGGTCTGGTCTTTGCGGGGCATGGCGGCGGCGGACAGCCGCGGCGGTCTCGACCCCCCGCTACGTACCGTCTGCCGCCGGTGTCACGATTGAGCTCCCCACGTCGTCTCACTCTGTAGACGGATCGCCGCTCGTGGGACGCGCCGGGAGTCTCCATGGTCAGTCCAGCAGTCATTCCAGTACGACGGGACAGTGCGCCCGGCGAGGGAGGACGTGGACGCTGCCATCGAGACGGAACTCCTTGCCCGCGCCCAGGGGGGCGACGGCGCGGCCTTCGAGGAGCTGATCACCCCGCATCTGCCCGGGCTCTACCGGCTCTGCCGCGGCGTGCTGCGCGATACCGGTCTGGCCGAACAGGCGGTGCAAGAGGCGCTCAGGCGAGCCTGGGAAGCTCGTTGGGGATGCCGCGGGGCGTTCAAATCGTGGTTGTACACCGTGGCCAGGAACGTCGCCTTGGACACGCTCAAGGAGGCGCACCACCGGCACAGCGTCCCGTTAGAGGGTGGGATCGCCGAGGCGGTGAACCGCACGGGCGAACCCTTCGAGGAGACCGTCATCCGTCGACACCTGATCGAGGACGCGCTTTCTCGCCTATCGCTCGATGCCCGCGAGATCATCATCCTGAATCACTACGCGGGGCTCGATCTGCGCGAGGCGGCCGACGTTATTGGGATCAGTCACGATGCCGCCCGGCAGCGCTGTGGTCGCGCCGTCAAGTCGCTCCGCGCCATCATGCAATTGCAATCTTCAGACTCGCCGTCCACTGACAGGAATCGGTCATGAGCACCAGGGTCGAGGACGACGATCTGGAAACCAGGCTCCTGGGCGACTACTCCGACGCTATTCTGCGCGGGGAAACGCCCGATCCGCGCGGCATCGACCCGGCCGACGCGTCGCTGATCCGTGAACTGCACACGCTCGGGCAGGCCATCGAGTCCGGTCCTTGGCTCGTCCCGCGCTCGCGGGCAACGATTGCGCGGCTTACCGCCGCCGAGGGGCAGCCCGCGCACGTGCCCGAACGGTCGAGGGATGCGGCCGCCAGGCGACCGAGTTCCGAGATGGGGGGTGGGAGAGGTGATGGCGACGAGCCCGTTGCTCCTCCCCTCGCTCGCCTGGATCGGCCATCGCCGGCTATGATCGGCCCGCCCGCGGTCGGCACGACCTGGTGGCTGCCGCGATTCGTTGCCGTCGCGGCCAGCCTGGCGCTGCTCGTGGTGACGGCGACGGTGATCTACCTCGCGACGACGACCTGGCGCGACGACGAGCCGCCATCTGGCACCGCATTGGCGGCGCAACGGACTCTGACCGCGCCCCAAGTCGCCGGCGGGCTTCCGGCGACGCCGACCGCCACCGCGACGCCGGTCGCCACGGTAACGCTGGCGCCGATCGGCCAACCAACGTCAACGGCGCGATCTTTGCCCGCATTAGCGTCAGCCCCTACGCCCGAGTCGTTCCTCGTCTACGAGGCATTCACTGAGCCGAGCACGGTCGCCATGGGTGTCGGCGTGCGCGACACGTTCGCCCGCACCAGCGTCGACGTGCCGTGGGACGGCACGGGGCAGATCGTCTTGTCGGGCTGCCCGGACCGGCCCTGCGACCTCGTCGTCGACGACCGGCTGTACATCCAGGTGACGAACGCGGAGCGCGCCGAGAGAGGACTGTGGATCGACGACAACGGCATCTCCACCACGCTGCCGGTGGTGCTGACCGAGCGATTTCGGCCGGGGACCAATCAGGTAAACGCGGCGTTGCTGGACGAACAGGGGGACCAACGGGGCGTCCAAACCCCCGTCTACATCGTGATCCTCCGCTAAGTGCGCCTGTTAAAGCACGCCCCGACGCTTCGCATCTGGAGACAGGCGCCGGCGGATGCCACCTGCGTCACCGTGCTGCTCGTCTTGACCGCGGTCGTCTCGTACGTCTACCTGCATTTCGACAATTGGCTGGCGCGTACCGACCTGCTCGGTTTCTTCGTGCCGTGGTACGGCTTCCTGGGTGAGCGGCTACGGACGTTCGACGTGCCGGGCTGGAATCCGCACGTCTTGGGCGGCACGCCTTTCGCCGGCGACCCCCAGTCGGGCTGGATGTACCTGCCGGCCATGCTCGTCTTCCCTTTCCTGCCGGTGACGGCGGCCTTCAAGACGTACGCCGTGGTCCAACTGCTGCTGGCAGGGCTCTCGACCTACGCGCTGGCGCGGGTGCTCGGGATGCGACCCCCGGCGAGTTTGGTCGCCGCCGCGGCCTACGAGTTCGGGCCGTTCCTCTACCGCAATGCCAACTGCTGCACCATCGAAAACCAGGTGGCGGCGTGGATCCCGATGTCCCTGCTGAGTATAGAGCTCGCGCTGCGTAGCCGCACCTGGCTCGGCCGCGCGGCGTCATGGTCGCTGGCGGGGCTGGCGATCAGCCAGATGCTCGCCGGCTGGATCGGCCAGGGCGCCTACAACGGGCTGCTCATGGTCGGCGGCTACGTCGCCTATCGCACGCTCCTCTCACCACCCGACGGTTCGCTGGTATTCCGGCGCCGGATCGGGCAACTCGTGCTCCATGGCGCCGCCGTCCTGGTGATCGGCTTCGGCCTGGGGGCGGCGGGCGTCCTACCGCGACTCGACGTCAACGAGCGCACGAACCTGGCCGGTGGGGAGTACGAGCGCGTCGAGCCACCGCGGGAAGGATGGGATCCGGATTATCTGGCGGCGACCCTGATGGCGTACACCGAACCGGTCAGCAGTCGGTTTTACCTGGGCGGGGCCACGATTGCGCTTGCCATCTTGGCGCCGCTCGTCGCCCGCCGCCGGTACGCCACGCCCTATTTCGCCCTTCTCTGCGCCGCGGTCATGATCATGGCGCTCGACACGACAGCGCTGCATCGCCTGCTGTATCTGCTGCCGCGATACCAGGCTCTGCACGAGCACGCCGCGGCCCGCATTCTGGGCGTGATGCTGATCGGTGTTGCCATGCTCGCCGGGGCAACGGTCGATTCGCTCGCCCGCTGGCCGCGGCGACCGTGGTCGATCGCGCTCGCAATTCTCCCTGTGGCCGGGATCGCCGCGGTGCTCCGGATACTCAACGGGCGCGGCTTTCCATCGGGCGATGCGCCGCTCTTCGCCGCCGGGATGGTCGGTTTAGTGCTGGTCGCGGTCGCGGTGTTGGGCATGCCTCGGATCCAAGAGCGCCTACCAGGGGTGACCAAACTAGCCGGGTTGGCGCCGATCCTGCTCCTCGGCGCGATCCTCTGGGAGCCGACCGGCCGCGTGGTCGTCGCCTCGCTCGACGGGTGGAACGGATCTCGGCCCGCGTCGGTCGAGAATCTGAGCACTCACCCGCAACTCCAGACGGCCATCGACGTCAACACGGCGACCACCGATCCCGGCGGGGCGGGGGAATTCCTGCAGCAACAGGCCGACCGCTCCGCGGCGCCGTTTCGCTATTTTGGCTACGACGGCGAGCGTCTGCGCACACGAAGGACAGGCGGCGAGACGTACCACCAGGGACGGAGACTCCCGGAGATCCAGATGCTCCTGGTCGTCGCGCGGGCGATGGGTCTCGATCTGTACGACGTCCAAGGATACGACCCGGTCCAGCTCGCCCGGTACGTCGAGTACGTGCGCGCTCTCAACGACGGCGTCGAGTTGAACTACCACGACGCCGTCGTGCTCCCGGCCGGGGTGGACTCGCCCCTCCTCGACCTGCTCAACGTGCGCTACATCGTCGTGCCCATCCAGCCCGACGCCCCGGATTCGGCGCGCGCCGACCTCGACTATTTGGAATCGACGCAC
>JBOGUE010000755.1:0-4481 GCA_050695955.1 Thermomicrobiales bacterium
GTGTTGACGCGCCGCTTGCCCCGTACTATAGTCTGTGCAAGTCATCTAATCAATTGGTCAATAGGCAGATTCGGCACCGGGAGCCCGCTCATGACCTGGCCCGACGTCGCGCCAGCCGCCCGCAACCGTTTGGTCGAATCGCTGGCGGAACAGATTGCAGACTTGATCCGGCGGCAGCAGATGCGGCCCGGCGACCGGCTGCCCAGTGTGCGAGCGCTGGCGACGCAACTCCAGGTCGCCGTACCCACCCTGCGCGAGGCGATCCGCCGCTTGGAGGCCTTCGGCATGGTCGAGATCCGGCACGGCGCCGGCATCTTCGTGCGCTCGCCGCGGCCGCGGGTGATGTTGACCAACACTGGTCACGGTGCGATCGACGGCCAGGTCGTGCTCGACCTGCTCGACACCCGCCTGCTCTTCGAGCCGTACTGCGCTGAGCAAGCAGCCCAAAACCCACACAGCGAAGAGGCCGGCCGTCTGGTCGGTCTCCTTGACCGGGCCGAGCAACACCTCGGCGGCAACGACCGGATGCTGCAAGAAACGAACATGGCGTTTCATGCCGGCGTCGCCCGCTGCTCCGGCAATGTCGTCCTGGCCCAGGTGATGGAGTCGCTCGCCGATCTTTACGCGTCTGAGCAAGCGGCGATGCTCACGATCGGCAACGCCCGTGTCCGCGACCATCAGGAGCACAAGGCCATCCTCGCGGCCATTCAGGCCGGCGACGCGAAGCGAGCCCGGTCCTTGATGCGGCGACACCTACTCAGCGTGAAGACCCAGATGGCCGCGCGTCTGGCGGCTGTCGCCCACGCGCGTAAGGTCGAATGGCTCGGCGCCGCCGGTCGCGCCTGAGAGGGGCGGGCGAGCGAGCACGAGGAAAGACGGAAGGAGGTTTGTATCCACCCTGCCTAGAGGCCAAATGTCGCATTGTCGGGCCAGTGCTGGCCGACAACTTGCAGCAAGGAACACCGTGATCGCCGGAAGGAGTTCTTCCATGGTGCATGAGTCTCAGTCGTCGCCTCGCTTCTCCCGCCGTGACGCCCTCAAGGTGACGGGCGGTGTCGCATTGGGCAGCCTCATCCCGTCCCAGGTCGCGGCGCAGGACGCCTCGCCGGTCGCCGATGAGGGTTTCTTCCCGTCGCCGATCGAGGGCGTGCCTAATGCCTACTATCGCTATCCCGACCCCTTCCCCACCGTCACCGAGACGCCGGGGAGCGGCGGCGCCGTCAAGCTCACTCATATCTCCGATAAGCGAATCAACGACCGGGACAGCAACCAATACTGGCAGGGGTTGGAGGAACGGCTTGGCGTTCAACTCGACGTCACCCTCATCCCCGGCGCCGCCTACGCCGAGCGCATGGCGACGATAATCGCCGGCGGCGACTTCCCCGATCTCCTCTTCGTCTTAGGGCTCCTCTATCCCCAAGCTTCAGAGTTCAAGATCCAGGGCGCTTTCACCGACCTCACGCCCTACCTCGACGGCGACGCCCGCCAGGCGTACTCGAATCTGTCCGGGTTCCCCTCATACAGCATCGAGAACGCCAAGCTCAACGGCGTCCTCTACGGCGTGCCCAGCCCGACCTCGCTGCAACCGAACGCCCTCTGGTATCGCGGCGACTGGCTCGCCACCGCCGGGCTGGCCGCGCCCACCAGCGCCGCCGAGTTCCTCGAATTGGCGCGGGTGTTCACCGAAAACGACCCCGACGGCAATGGATCGAACGACACCTACGGCACCTCCTTCGAGCGTCTCGACGCCATCTCGCAGCGCTTCGTGCACAGCATGTTCCGCGTCAAGGCCGAGGGCGACGGTTGGATCGTGAATGACGACGGCAGCTTCACCCACGCCATCGAAACCGACGAGTTCCGGATGGCGCTCGAATTCGCCCGCGAGCTGTGGGGCGCCGGCGTCTGCCACCCCGACTCGCTCACCCAGACCAGCAACGAGATTCGCGAGCAACTCATCGCCGGCGCCACCGGCTCCGGCCCGAACGCCTTCATCCTGCTCAACCTGATCCGGACGGAGGCCGCCAAGGTCAACCCGAACGCCCAGATTCTCGGGCTGGCGCCTCCGGGCCACGACGGCGGCGAGGGCGTCGCCTACAACATCGGCGGCTGGTTTGGCGAGTGGTCGATCCCGACGACGGCCGGCCAGGACGAGAGCCGGGTCGAGGAGCTGATCCGCATCACCAACTACTTCGGCGCGCCCTTCGGCAGCGAGGAGTACACCTACCTCGTCTACGGCCTCGAAGGGGTCCACCATACGCTCAACGACGACGGTTCCCGCACGCTGACCGCGGACGGCGAGCGCGATATCTTCAACCCGTCCTTGGGCGGCCTCAACGTCCTCTACAGCCCCATCAAGGACGAGATCAAGTACATCCAGGACCTGATGGCCGCGCAAACGCGGGTCGGCCTCTTCTCGCCGACCGTCAATCTCTACGCACCGACCGCCTCCGCCAAGGCCGGCGAGCTTGGTCAGCTCTACACCGACAACAAGATCGCCATCGGCACCGGCCGCGAGGAGATGAGCATGCTCGAGGACTGGATTGCCGACTGGAAGAGCCGCGGCGGCGACGAAATCCGCGCTGAATTCGAAGAAGCCTATGCCACGGCGCAGCAGGCGTAGGAGCATTGCTCGTTCGTCGTGGCATACCCGGCGTTGAAACGCCAGGCTCAACCTACCTACAGAAGCCCTTCCAGGGCTGAACACGGGACACGATTGCCACAGTCCCGGAGGGACTTCGTAGGTTGCGGAGTTCAGCGCTGGGTTTCAACCCCGCGTCCGTTCGCGTCAGTCCGCACATCATCAAGGAGCACCCCTATGGCCGAACATCAATCCCGTCTCACCCGCCGTGACGCTCTCCGCCTAACCGGCGCGGCAGCGCTCGGCACGCTGCTCCCAGCAGGCGCGGCGTCCGCCCAAGACGCCTCGCCGGTCGCCGGAGAAGGATTCTTCCCCTCACCGATGCCCGGCGTGCCGAACGCCTACTACCAGTACCCCGTGCCCTTCACGACCGTCGCCGCACCGCCGGGCAAGGGCGGTTCGGTTTCGATGCTTTTCCTCTCCGACCTGCGAATCAAGGAAAAGAGCGACAATCAGTACTGGCAGGAGCTGGAACGCCGCCTCGGCGTTACCTTCGACGTCACCTTCATCCCCGGCGCCGCCTACGCCGAGCGGATGGCGACTGCCTTCGCCGGCGGCGAATTTCCGGACCTGATGCACGTCTTCACGCTCCTCTATCCCCAGGTCTCCGAGTTCGTGGTCCAGGGCGCCTTCACGGACGTTACCGCGTATCTCGACGGCGGCGGCCGTGCGGCCTTCCCGAACCTGTCCACCTTCCCCGACTACGCCTTCGAGAACTCGAAGCTCAACGGCGTCCTCTTCGGCGTGCCCAGCCCGACGTCGGCCCAGCCGAACGGCTTGTGGTATCGGGCAGATTGGCTGGAAGCGCTCGGCCAGACCCCTCCCGCGAACGCGGCCGAGTTCCTCCAGATGATCGACGGGATGGCCCACAATGACCCGGACGGCAATGGCAGCCCCGACACGTACGGCAACTCCTCTGACACGGTCAATCCCTTTGAGACCCGGTTCGTCCACGCCATGTTCCGTGTCCCGGCCGAAGGCGATGGCTTCGGCTTCACGCTCAACGAAGACGGCACCTTCACCAACGAGATCGAGACGCCCGAGTTCCGCACCGCGCTCGAATACATGCGGCAGATGTGGGAGTCGGGCGCGATGCACCCCGATTCGCTCACCCATACCAGCACTGACATCCGCGAGCAGTTCATGGGCAGCAGCGTGGGGTCGATCAGCAACGCCTACATCCTGCTCAACCTGATGCGGACCGAGTTGGCGAAGGTGACGCCGAGCGGCCAGGTGATGGGACTCGTCCCGCCCGGCCACGACGGCGGTGAACCGGTGACCTACAACATCGCTGGCTACTTCGGGCAGATCTGTGTGCCGGCGTCAAAGGGCCAAGACGAGGCCCGCGTCGAGGAATTGCTCGGGATCAGCAACTACTTCGCCGCCCCCTTTGGCAGCGAGGAGTACATGTTCCTCAATTGGGGCACCGAGGGCGTCCACCACACTGTCAACGACGATGGCTCGCGCACGAAGACCCAGCTAGGCGACGAGGAGATCTTCAATCCGTCGCTCGGCGGCCTCAACGTCCTCTACAGCCCGAACCGCGACGAGATCAAGTACATTCAGGACCTGATGGCGGCCCAAACCGCCTTCGGCGTCACCGACCCGACCTTCAACCTCTACTCGCCCACCGCCGCCGCGATGAAAGGCGAGTTCCAGCAGATGTACTTCGACACGAAAATCGCCATCGGCGCCGGACGCGAAGAGATGAGCGCCCTCGACGACTGGATCGCCGAGTGGCGCAGCCGCGGCGGCGACCAGATCAAGCAGGAGCTCGCCGACGCTTACGAGCAGGCGCAGGGATAGGGAGGCCAATCCATCCCCGGCGTTGAAACGCCGGGGA
>JBOGUE010000756.1:0-5153 GCA_050695955.1 Thermomicrobiales bacterium
GCTTGATCGTTCCAACGCCGATTGGTGGCCATCGAAAACTGGATGTTCATTGTGCCGTTCGGCGTAAACCGCGTCTCTGGGTCCCTGCCGAGGTTGCCGATGAGGATCACTTTGCTCACGCTTGCCATGGATTCCTCCTCGAGCCAATCCCGTACCGGTCGCGACTATTTCTCGTCCGCTTCGTCCGCTTCGTCATTGGCGGGTACTACCTCGCCGGCGGTGGACTCGGCCTCTTGCTCCGCGGCGACGGTATCAGCGGGTGCATCGTCGCCCGCTGGCGCGACGGCGGCCGGCTCTTCAACCAGCGCCTCATCCTGTGTGCTCAGCTGGTCTCCCGCGGGGGCAGCCGCCGCGGCAGGCTCCTCAGCAGGCTCCTCAGACGTGGGCGCGGCTTGGTCGCCAGCGCCGGCTGGCACCGGTCCTGCCGGCTTCTCGGCGACCTGGTCGGACGCGGTTGTCTCGACAGTCTCGCCCTCGGCCGTTTCTTCGACCGGTACCGGCGTGTAATGGGTCATCAGATGGCGGATCACCCGATCGTTGAGCCGCAGTTCGCGTTCAACATCGTCGACCTTGCGGGGGTCCAGATCGAAGTGGAAGACCGTGTAGAAGCCGTCCCGTACGTCACGACCACTGTGGCGAATGGGATAGGCCAGGCGTCGGCGTCCCCAGGGTGACTCCCGCAATGCTTCGTTCACGGTTCCGCCGGCCTCGACGATGTACGCGGCGATCCGGTCGATGGCGCTAGGAATCTCTTCTTCCGCCACGTCAGGGCTCAAAATCGTCATCAGTTCGTACAATCGGGGGGTACGCGAATGATTGCGCAACAAATCCTCCTCTCCTTGGGTTTGCCCGACCAAGACTCAACGCGGCGTTGCGCGCCCGCGCCTCCGGCAGAGCAGAAAGGCAAAAAAACGGTCGGCTCAGCTTTGGCCGACCGCATAATCATAGCCGACGTCGCACGAGTCTGTCGAAGTTCAATGAAGCGGTTCATTGGAGTTGACCGTCTAGCGTCAGGCCGAGGATATTGGCAAGGTCCCGTAGCGTCTCCTGTGCATCACGGACGTCATCCTCCTCCGGCGCCTCCAGGATGGCGGTTCCAATATCTCGGAGCGCCTCAATCGCTGCCGGAGTGTCCAGATCATCGTCGAGTGCGTTGAGAAATTGTTCGCGATATACCGACGCGGCGACTTCCTGCTCTATGCCGTACGCGGGGAAGTCGGCAGCCTCTCGCAGGTCGACGGCAAGCCGCGCCCATTCGTCGACATCCTCTTCGCGATACTCCCACGGTTCCCGGTAATGGTGGGAGAAGAGGTAGAGTCGAATTGCATCGGACGAGTAGTCATTCAACGCGTCGCGAGCCAGGACGAGATTCCCAAGCGACTTGCTCATTTTCTCACCCTGGTACTCCACCATCGCTACATGGACCCAAAACCGAGCAAATGGCTCTTTCCCGGTCGCCGTCTCGGTTTGCGCAATCTCACACTCGTGGTGGGGAAAGATGAGGTCGGTACCGCCGCCGTGGATATCGAGCGTCGGGCCAAGATATTGAGTCGACATGGCGCTGCATTCGATGTGCCATCCCGGCCTGCCCGGTCCCCATGGTGACGGCCATGTGGGCTCGCCTGGCTGTGCCGCAAGCCAGAGTACGAAGTCGAGCGGATCCTTTTTCTTCGGATCGTTCGGATCATTGCCGCGCTCATTCGCAACCGGTAACATGTCATTGCGGTCAAGGTGGCTTAACTTACCAAAGTCCGGATCGCTGGCAACCGAATAGTAGACGTTTCCGTCGGCGACATAGGCACGCCTAGCCTCTATCAGACGCTTCACGATCTCGATCATCGCCGGTACGTGTTCCGTCGCTAAGACAAAATGTGTGGGCTGAAGTGCATTCAGGTCGCGCATGTCGGCGACGAGCTTTTCGACTTCGCGGCGACCGAGTTCGTCCCAATCGATTTTCAGCTCGGCGGCCTTCCGCAGGATGTCGTCGTCGATATCGGTGACATTCTGAACGTACGTAACATCGAGTCCCTTTGCCTGAAGATGACGGATCAAGACGTCGAAGGTGAGAAAGGTGAAGACGTGGCCAATATGTGTCGTGTCATAGGGAGTGACTCCGCAGACGTACATGCGGACTGCGCCTTCAGGCGGGGTGAACCGCTCGATCTGACCAGATTGTGTGTTGAATAGCCGCATTCGCTCCTAACTCCGCTCATGGCGACCACGAGAATCGGCGAACGATTCTCCGTGCCGAATCGACACCACGTTGACCTGACGAATCACACGACCCTCGAGTGCAGTAAAAGGAATGACGCATGTGAGCTTCGGACAGTATATCCGACGGGCGAGCGCACTTTGCCCGGTATGCGGACGCCACGAGAGGACAGCGCCAAGCGTGCTATGATTGCCTGTGCCTCGCCGTTGTCGCCATGTCACGGAGCCTGATACCAGTGCCGGCAAATCTCGTGAACCGGCGGCTCGCGGGCGGCTGTCGAGTAACTGCCATTGTCGCCACGGCAACGCTGGTCTTCGTTGGTTGTGGCGGCCCGCAATCGCCCGCCGCGGCGCCTGAATCGTCGCCCACGGCTGCTGTCACCGCAAGCGTCCTCGGTGCCTCCGCGACCGAAACGCCAACCGGGGATTCGTGCGCCGGTGGCAACCTGCGCGTCGCCGATCTCCGGCTTATTGACGACGAGTGGCAAGCAGGCCTCGACGAAGCTAGGAAGCGCGCGGAGGCGTGGCAGTCGGATGCCTTCTTAACGAGTCTTCGCGTTGGCTGTGAGGTCCTCGGACCAGAGTTTCGCTGGCAAGCCACGTTCTATTCGCCTTCATTGCAGGCGTACTACGCAAGCGACACCGGCGAAACCGTCACCTCGGAGGATGACCCTAACAAGGTTCCTGAACTCGTCACCGACGGCTTAAGCTTCGGCGTCCTGAGGCGGGCGTTGACGAAATCGGGCTACGGGGACCCAACCGAGCTCACCGCTTCGATCGGCGTCGAGGTTCGTCTCAATAGTTCGACGAAGCCGTTTGGTCCGCCAGACGCGCCTGACAACGTCGTCTTGTACCATGTCGCAGTCCTCCATCGAGGGGAAGTGCGCGATCTGTTCGTTAGCACGACCGACGGATCGGTGTACCGCTATTCGTTCTAGCCGTGGCGCCGGCGAATGCCGGCAAAGGCAGGGCAGGAGCGTGTCGTTGGCTGACCGCCACGTTAGTCACATCAAAGCAGCCCGTGAGGGGTTGATTGCTGGCGAGCCACTTGTCGAGCGTTGCCACGAATGCCTGCGTTGCCGCCCAGCCGCGATCATCACCGACATCGATGGAACGATCAGCGAAATCGCCGCAACACCAGACTCGGCCACGGTGGCTCCGGCGGCAAAGCGGGCGTTGGCCATTCTCGCGACCGCTGTCGAGCTCGTAGGCGTCGTCACCGGGCGTGCGGCTGCTGATGGCGAACAGCTTGTCGGTCTGCCGGGGCTGCTATACATCGGAAACCACGGGCTTGAACAACGCGCAAGAGGCGTGACAGAAGTCAAAGCGGGTGCGCAGCAGGCGATGAGCTCTATCGCCGGCGCGCTCGACGATATTCGGCTGGAAATGGAAGGAGAAGGGCGCGCGTCGGATCTCATCTTCGAGAACAAGCGTTTCTCCGCATCCATTCACTACCGGCTCGCCGACGATCCTGAGGAGGTGGGACGACGGCTGCGCGGGTTCGCTCTGGGTGTCGCGGCTCGTCGGACGCTGCGGGTAACTGAAGGACGGTTCGTGGTGGAACTGCGACCGCAAATTACCGTCAACAAAGGGACCGCGGTTGCCGACCTCGTGAAGACTCGAGGATTGCGCGGCATGATCTTCCTCGGCGATGACGTCACTGATGTCGACGCGTTTCGTGTCGTGCGTCAACTGACAAGGTCCGGTGAGATTGCGGGCTGCGTCGTTGCCGTTTCCTCGCCCGAGGTGCATCCATCGGTGTTGAACGAGGCCGACGGCGTCGTCGAAGGGGTTCCGAGCGCCATCGACCTGTTGACCACGCTCGCACATCTCCTTTCGCCGGAATCCACATCCGCCCATGTGACGCACTGAGGTGGAGCTAAGAACCCTTATCAAACCGCGCCTGAACCTGTTGCAACGCACCTTCGAGTCGTTGCTGAGTCAGAGTGATCGTCACGTCGCCCCGCGTGCGCTCCAGCACCGCGCGCAATTGGTCGGTCGCCCGGCGTAACCCGCCGGTCACCGCGTCGGGAAAATCGACCGACACCAGCAGGTCGTAGACGTCATCCATTCTGCCGAGCAGACGCTCGGCTCGCGACACCTCATTGCGTCGCAATGCATCGAGGACCTCACGGCGAAGTTCGCTTGCGGCCTCGGCGAGCGCATTGAGGTAGGCAGCGTCTTCGACGCCGAGGTCTCTTGGACCCGGCAGAGGTCGATCGAGCACGAACGATCGGGTGGCAATCGCCTCCGCATACTCCTTCATCGCGTCCTGGACATACCCTGCCCAGTAGACGTTCGGATATGACCGAAGATGCACTGTGAGCTCGGACAGCAGCCGATTCGCCTGGCCCACTAGGTCTTCCGCCTCATCGAAGTCGCCTCGATGGACAGCACGGATCGAGTTGGCAGACAGCCGAACGATGTGGCGCCCTTCGGTGAGCGCCCGATCTCTGGCCGCACTCGTCTCATCAAATCGTCCGACGATCGCCTCGAGTGTCCGCGTCATTGACGTTTCGTCGACCACCTCGATCACCTCCCCCCACTTACAACTCCCTTGCCAAAATCGCTCCGGCTGCCGTGATTGTAAGCAAGGAAACGGGCGGTCCGGCAAGGACGTCACGCTGGTTGACATCAAGAGTCCACCGTTGCTAAACTTCGTTGTCCGACGCAGGATTCGCCGGTCAATTCGGTGTGACAGGGTCGGAGCAGCGATAGCCGAGACCGCAATTCTCGGCGATGCAATGACCGGGAGTAGTAGGTCCGTCCATCAGCGAGTCGCCGGGGGTGCAAGGCGACATTACAGGACCGAACTCGCCCGCGAGCAGTGACGGTGAGGAAATCGTCAGCAGCCGTCGCCGGATTACCTCCGTTATCGGGTTCGAGTGGGCCAGCCGGGTGGACTCCCGCCCGAGCGCCGCTGGAAGGTCATCTGGGGCTGT
>JBOGUE010000757.1:0-3550 GCA_050695955.1 Thermomicrobiales bacterium
ACCCACTCCTCGGCGACGGCCTGGGCAGTCGGGATGTTGAGCGGCATGGCGAAGACGTCTGGCGCCGATCCGTTCCTGATGCCGAGCGGCACCGTTTCCCCAATCACATCCCAGGGCACGCCGTCGTACTGGATGGTGATGTTGGGATGGGCCTCCTGGTAAGCAGCGAAGACCGGTTGCTCGAACAACGCCTTGAGGTCGCCGCTGTCCATCCAGCGCAGCGTGACGTCGTCGTCGGGCAGCGTGGCCCCGCTATCGGGAATGGTGATCTCCTGGGCCAGCGGGGCAGCCCGCGCCACGCGGCCAGGTCCGGCGAGCGTTGCGCCCAGTGTCACGCCCGCCGCGCCGCCAAGTAGCGCGCGCCGGGAGAGCCGTCGATTGGCGATGCGTCCGGTTGACATGATCCGCCTCCTCTCCGGTACTACGGTTACGATACGCCGGTACCCGGGTGACTGGTGACTTCGGCGTCACGGACCTGTCGCTCAGGCCCGGGGCGCCGCCATGCCGGCCTCACGCTGCCGGCGATCGGCCAAGGCGCGATAGTAGGCGCGAATCGCCAGGGTCGATGGGTAGACGCGATCGGTCAGACGCGCCGGCAGCGGTTGACCGAGGAGCGCTTCGAGGCGGGCACGCTGGCAGGTGACGACGCCGGGGTGGCCGGCGGCGACGTCGGTCTGTTCGCCGGGGTCCGCGCGCAGGTCGTACAGCCGCGTCTCCTCGTCCGGCGCTCCGAACTTGACGATGTAGTTCCACTCCCGGTCCCGGACTGAGGCGAATTCGCCCCAGCCGGTGACGACGAAGTCCCGCTCCTCCGCCGGCTCATCACGCAGGAAGGGCGATTGGTCCTGACCGTCCAGGGGGGGCGCCTCGACGCCGAGCAGCGCCAGGGCGGTCGGGGTAACGTCATGGTTTTGGGTGAACTGCGATAGCTCGCGACCCCGGCCCCGCCCGTCCGGGTGTCGAATGAGCCAATTGAGCTGGGTGTTGTGAGCGTAGAGGTGGCGCATGTTCTTGCCCCACCGCCCATGGTCCTGTAGTTCGGTGCCGTGATCGCTGAGGACCATCAACAGGGTGTCGTCCAGCAGGTCGAGGCGGCGAACGTGGGCGAGGAAGCGCCCGATCAGCTCATCGACCCAGGTGACCTCGCCGTAGTAGAGGGCGCGGATGCGCGCTTGCTCCTCCGGCGTCGCCTCACCGCCGTAGTTGGCCGGCATGATGAACTCTTTGCCGTCCTGACCGGGGTGCGGGGCGTAGCGGTCGGCGTAGCGGCGCGGCGGATCCCACGGTTCGTGGGAATCGAACGAGTCGATCCAGAGGAAGAAGGGGCGCTCCGTATGATTGGCGTCGAGCCAATCCGCGGCGGCGCGGAAGACGCGCGCCGAGTGCCAATCGTCGTCGGACTGGCGCGCTTGGGTATTGAGCAGGTATTGCAGGAGGAAGCCGTCGACGGTCGGATCGAGGTCGCCGCGCTTGTGGAGACGAGCGCGATCCGCCACCGAGGCGACCGCGCCGCCCCGCCAGTTGTCGGTTTCCTGGCCGCGCACGAATTCATAGTTGATGAAGCCGCGCGTGAAATTCATGGTGGGCTTGAACATGTGGTAGGTGTCGGCGATGAGCGCGGTTTTGTAGCCCTGAGCAAGAAGGATCTCGGCCAGAGTTGGCTGGTCGCTGGGGATGCGATGCCAACCATGCTCGGAGGGCCAAACGCCGGCGGTGTCGTAGTCGAAGCGCCAGGGGAAGGAACGCATGCCGCTGAAGAGCGCCCGCCGCACCGGGATCGTCGGCTCGCCCTCGCCGAAGGCGGCGGTGAAAACCGCGGATTCGGCGGCCAGCGCGTCGAGGATCGGGGTCGCCACCGCGACGGGATGCGAGTGCCTGACGACGTCGTACCGCAGCGTGTCGAGACAGATCACGATGAGGTTCATGCGCTCGCCGGCTCCTCTCTAGTGTGGCGGCGTTCTCACGAGCGCTCGGCGATGACCGTGCCTGCATCCCGGCACCGACGACGCCTCGCCGAAGCGCAAAACTCGGTACTCGCCGTCTCGCCGTTGATACGTATAAATAACAGGCGGCGCGTGCGCTGTCAAGGTCAACGTGGGCGAGGAGTCGGGGATCAACTCGGCCCGACGACGCGATCTGACCAACAAGGAGCGGGCGGCGGCGGCGAGCCGGACGTGACACCATAGGCCTGTGTCAAGCGTTCCTGTTTGTAGAACCAGGCACCCGGCATCCCTCTCTCCGATCGGGACAAGCTTCAGCACTCGGTACTGGTGCCAAAATCGAACGCCTGATTCATTGACATGTGGACACCACGGTCATAGACTCCGAGTGCGCCTCGTGACCGGATGGGAACAC
Organism: Thermomicrobiales bacterium; assembly: GCA_050695955.1. Lineage (GTDB taxonomy): Bacteria > Chloroflexota > Chloroflexia > Thermomicrobiales > UBA6265 > JBOGUF01. The sequence continues at coordinate 2,356 of JBOGUE010000757.1, forward strand.
GCGGGGCTCCTGAGAGGGAGGAGCCAGTTGCGGGTTGTGTCGCGAGGATGCGGGGCCTGGGAAGGGATGTCGTACGCACGACAGGGGGGGCGTGACGTGACTGAAAATCAACGGCGGGCGCAGGATCAATTGACGGCGCGCGATCTCATCATTCGTGCAATCACCACGTTGGGGCTGATCGGCGCTGTGCTGGCACTGCTGATCGCGGTCAATCCGACCTAGCTGGCCGCCAGCCACCAGCCACCAGCCACCAGCCACCAGGCGTACCGGGGGCGAAGCGGTGGACGGGATGATCGTGTTCTTGGCAGTGCTGACACTGGCGGCGCTGATCGCCGGCATTGTCGACACCCGCCGAGCCGACCGCAAGCTGAGATAGGCGTTAGGCGTTGATTGTCGAAAATCAGACAAACGCCAAGATAACAATAACGAGAAGGGGGGAGCGGTTGCTCGTACCCCCTCATCATTTCTCCTAACGCCTAACGCCTAACGCCTAACGCCTCGGTGACGACTGCCAACGCTTGCTTCAAATCTGCGATGAGGTCGTCGACGTGCTCGATACCGACCGAGAGGCGGACAAGGGAATCCTCGACTTCCGCCCCGGTGCCGGCGACGCTGGCGTGGGTCATTTGGCCCGGGTGCTCGATCAGCGACTCGACGCCGCCCAGGCTTTCGGCGAGCTGGAAGACCTTGGTCGTGGCGACGATCGCTGACGCCGCGGCGAACCCGCCGCGGACGGTGAAGGAAACCATGCCGGAGAAGCCGGACATCTGCCGCGCCGCGATCTGGTGCCCGGGGTCATCGGGCAGGCCGGGGTAGAAGACGCGCGCGACCGAGTCGTGGCCGTGCAGGAATTCGGCGACGGCCTGGGCGTTGGCGCTGTGGCGCTCCATGCGCAGCGCCAGCGTCTTGATCCCGCGGAGCGTGAGCCAACAGTCGAACGGCCCTGGCACCGCGCCGGCCGCGTTCTGGTTGAACTTCATGACCCGGTAGACCTCGGGGTCGTTGCCCACCACGGCCCCGCCGACGACGTCGGAATGCCCGCCGAGGTACTTGGTCGTGCTGTGCAGCACCAGGTCGGCCCCGAGGGCCAGCGGCTGCTGAAGGTAGGGCGAAGCGAAGGTGTTGTCGACGACGAGCAACGGAGACGGAAGACGGAAGGCGGAAGGCGGATTTGCCGCGCGGGCATCCTCCGCCT
>JBOGUE010000758.1:0-6481 GCA_050695955.1 Thermomicrobiales bacterium
GCTCAAGACGCACCTGCGCGGGGTCGCCGCCCGCACCTTCGAGGTCCTGGTGGCGGCCATCGGGGACGCCCTGGCCGCCATCACCCCGGCCGACGCCCGCGGCTTCTTCGTCCATTGCGGCTTCCCCTCCTGGACCAAGAATTATGAGATCCGCTCTAGTCGATCAGCTACCCGATCGCCAGCTTTCTGATGCTGAGAGATACTTGGCGGAATTGCGGCGAACGGAGGATCCCTTTCTGCGTGCGTTGGCGGACGCCCCCGAAGATGATGAACCCCTGACCCCGGCAGATATTGCAGCCATTGAAGAGGCATACGCCGACCTCGCCGCGGGCCGAACCATCTCCGACGAAGAGCTTTGGCGCAGCCTGAACAATGCCCCAACACGTTGACTGGTCGGCCTCCGCCGAGCGTGAGCTGAGGCGACTGGATCACCAGACGCGGGACAGGATTCATCTGGCGGTCCACCGTTTTGCCGAAACCGGTCACGGCGACGTCAAAGCACTTCAAGGACGCCACCACGAGTGAAGACTGCGCGTGGGCGGCTGGCGCATCTTGTTCACGATCACCGACAGCCCCGAGCCGGATACGCTTTTCATCCTGCGAGTGTTGCCAAGAGGCAGAGCCTGCCGCGACTGATCCGTGGCAGACCGTAGGCAGGTTGCACTGGAGCCGTGCGTGATTACGTGTGTCACTTTCGATGCCGACGGCACGTTGCTCGACTTTCTACGTCTCATGCGGGCATCGCTCGCGTACACACTTGAATCGCTGCGGGCCAGCTTGCCCGGTCCGGCGTCTGCCGCGCTGACCGTCGACCGGATGATCGCAATTCGTGACCAAGTCGCCGACGAGGCGACGGGTCGCGGCATCTCCATGGAGCACATTCGCCTATTGGCCTTCGAGCGCACCTTGGAATCGATCTCGGCACCCAACCCCGACCTTGCCGCCCGGCTCACCACCGTCTACCTTGAGCGACGGTTTGGCCACATCGAGCTCTACTCCGATGTCTTGCCCGCCCTCGATGCACTCGCCGGCCGCTATCGTCTTGGCCTGCTGTCCAACGGCAACAGCTACCCGGAGCGTTGCGGCCTCGCTGGAAGGTTCGACTTCGCGTTCTTTGCCCAAGGCCTAGGTGTTGCCAAGCCCGATCCGCGATTCTATGAACTTGCGGCTGCGGCAGCACGATGCCCGGCCGATCAGTTCGTCCACGTTGGCGACTCCCTGAGCAACGACGTCGCCGCCGCCCAGTCAGCAGAGATGCTCGCCGTCTGGCTCAATCGCGACGGCATTGCGAACCACTCCGCGATTCAACCCGATGCTGAAATAGCCACCCTGGACGAACTGCCGACGGTGGTCGAACGCTTGGACTTGGAAATGCCTGCCAGCCACAGAGGCGTGAGGGTTGCCAATGACTGACTGCTAGCCATCCGACGGGATAAGCTCGAATCCTCGCTGCCGACTCGCCTCGATGAAGTGGTGATCGAATCCGAATGCCTGACGGCAGCCAACATCCTGCATGACCACAAGACTGGCACAATCAACCATGCCCCAGGTCTTGTCACGGTAGCCGAAGAACAACTCGCGCGCTCGCCGTTCGATGTCTGCGGTCACATCGATAAGAGCGATCGAGCGATTATTGGATATCAGTGCCCATAAGTCCTCGGCGGACTTTGGGCCGACGCGACTTTTGAGGATCGAAAGCGCCTCATACGCTGTCCAATTAGTCGTCACCAGCTCGACACGCTGAGCGAAGCAGGCAGCCAAGAGAACGTGCGCAGTCGCATAGTGCTGGTCTCGACCATTGACGGATGCCAGCCAGGCGGACGCATCGATGAAGATTGGCGACAGAAGGCGTTGCCTCCCGCCATTGACTGATCGTTGACTCAATCGCGCGATCCGTAGAGGTACTCGTGTTTTCGCTCAGAGAGGTCTTCAGGACCCTCGGCGCTTCCGAGGAAACGGCGTAGTTGCTCAAATTCCTCCGGACCGCGGTCCGCTGGCGTCTTCACGCGCTCCTTAGCCTCTTCGATTGTGAGGCCGATCTTCGAATCCTCTGGCCGATTCAGGCATTCCTCAAGTCGGTTGACGCGCGCTTCGAGCAGCGCAAGTCTTTCTTCGACGGTTGCAACCATGATACCCTCCCCAGCACAAGAAGCTGACGACGGATAGCTAACAGCTGATAGACCCGCCCGCTAATCCGCCACGATCGCCAGGTCGACCGACTCGCGGGGTTCGGCCGGGGTGAGGCGGAAGTGGTCCATGGTGAGGCATTCGGTGGGGCACCAATCGACGCAGATGCCGCAGCGGATGCAGCTGCGCTCGTCGATCACCATCGCCGCCGCGAACGGGCCGAGTTCGGCGCGGGCCAGTTCCGCCAGCTCGACGTCGTTGTCGATCGAGTCGATCCGGTCCGGCGAGATCATCTCGATGCAGCGGTGCGGGCAGGCGTCGACGCAGCCGTTGCAGAGGATGCAACGGTTGCCGTCGATGAAGATGTTGAGCTGGCATTGGAGGCACCGTTTGGCCTCCTCGAAGCCGATCGGCTTCGTGTAGCCCAACTCCACCTCCAGCGTCGTGTCGTCCGTGCGCAACCCGCGGTCCGGCACCGGCAGCGACGGCATCATTTGCCGCCCGACATTCGAGTAGTCGTCGCCCCAGACGAGCCGCCGGCTCATTGCCGTCAGGCTCCACTCCGCGATTCCTTCCGCCACCAGCGGGTTCGGCGTCGAGACGAACTCGGTCGGGACGCGGGTGATCTCCATCTCCTTCACCCGCGGCTCGACCCCGCGCATGATTCGGTCGACCGACTCGGCCACGCGTTTCCCCTCGCCGATCGAGGAGATGAAGTTCGTCGGGTTGATCACGTAGTCCCCGGCCGCCCAGACGTTCGGCAGCTCGGTCTTCAGGTCGCCGTCCAGCAGCGGCACGCCGCGCCGGTCCCGGTTCGGCAGGCTCTCGCCCAGGAAGCTGTTGTCCTGCCGCTGACCGATGGCAACGATCACCATGTCGCAGTCGATCACGAACTCGGAGCCTGCCACCGGTTCCGGCCGCCGCCGTCCCTTCGCGTCCGGTGCGCCCAACTCGTTCCTGATCAATTCGATCCCGATCACCTTGCCGTTCTCGTCGCCGATGATCCGGTTGGGCGAGACCATGTACATGAGCTCGACGCCCTCGATCTCGGCCTCTTCCAGCTCCAGCTCATCGACCGGGATCTCCTGGATCGACCTTCGATAGGTCATGATCGAGGTCTCGGCGCCCATCCGCAGCACCGTGCGGACGCAGTCCATCGACGTGAAGCCGCCGCCCACGGTGACCACGTGCTTGCCGACCCAAACGTCCTTCTGCCCGAGATTCACGTCCTCGAGGAAATAGATGCCGCCGACGACCCCGTCCAGGTCCTCGCCCGGCACCCCGAGCTCCTGCGCGATCTGGCAGCCCGCCGCGATCACGACCACGTCGTGGCTATCCGCCAACGCCTGGAATGAGATGTCGACCCCGACCCGGGCGTTGTATTTGATCTCGATCCCCAGGTCGAGGATCAAATCGGCCTCTTCCTGGATCACGTCGCGCGGCAGGCGCCACTCCGGCACGCCCGACCACATCACGCCGCCCGGCACCGGGAAGCGCTCGTAGATCGTCACCTGATAGCCCTTGCGTGCCAACTGGCGCGCGGCGGTTAGGCCGCACACGCCCGCGCCGACGACCGCGGCGGTCAACCCGTTCGGCGCCGGCGGCACCTCGCGCCGCGTCTCGCCGCGGTAGTCGGAGGCCACCCGCTTCAGGTAGCAGATCCCGATCGGGGCGTCGACTTCCTTGCGGCGGCAGGCGTCCTCGCACGGCTTGGCGCACATCCGCCCCAGGCAACCGGGGAAGACATTGTGCTCCCGGTTCAACTCGAAGCTGTCGGCGTACCGCCCATCGGCAATCAGCGCGATGTAGCGCGAGATGTCGGTGTGCGACGGGCAGGCGGTCATGCAGGGGATGTTGTCCGCAAACCACTGCGCGTCGCCGGTGTAGATGGGATAGCGCTTGCCGCCACGCTCCGTGTAGGGCGAGAAGAAGGAGGCGTCGACGAAGGCGAGCAGCCGAATCCGCCGGCCGTCCTCGACGTCGACGGCGAGACCCTGACCGACCGCGCCCCGGCTCGCCAGGTCGCGCGTTTCCATCCCGATCTCGGCCGGGTCCATGGGGCGGAATCGATCCGCCGGCGATCCGCATGAGGGGCACTCGTTCGGCGGCGCCGCCCCGTCGTGGATCCATCCGCAGACTTTGCAACGAAACATCGGTGTCGCACCTTCCTGACGAGGGAATCCAGGTCGCGCGGTGACGGTAACCCAGGCGCCGATCGCGGAAAGTATACCCCGCCCGCCGCGCGTCAATGCGCGCCGGCGCACCACGCCCCGGCAGTGATGCCCGTTGCCAACCGCACTGCCCGAACAGGCGAACCCTCTCCACGAGACATTAATTCATATAATGGGATGCCTTCGCCGCAAGCAGAAAGAGGATCGAACTGATGCGTCTCCTCCTCACCGATGGCACTGGACTGCTGGGCGAGGCGCTTCAGCGCGCGCTCACATCACTCCACGACGTGCGTCTGCTCGACCCCGCGGGCGGCCGTGGCGACCCGCGCCTGGTCGACGAACGCGATGCCGGCACGTTTGACACGGTCATCCACCGCGTCGAAGCACCGCCGGCCGCGCCGGAGAGCGACATCGAGGCGATCGACCGGGCCACCCGCGGCCCGTACAACCTGCTCACCCGGCTTCAGCCGAAGCGGTTCATTCTGATCAGCTCGCTGCGCCCGTTCGAGCGGTATCCGGCACGTTGGTTGGTCACCGAGCGCTGGGCGCCTCGCCCCACGACCGATGTCGCCGACCTGGCGCCCTTCCTCGCCGAGGCGACCGCACGCGAGGTCACGCGGGCGATACCGACCACCGCGATCGCGCTTCGATTTGGGGAGGTGGTCGGCGAGGACGCCATCCGCGACGGCGCGCGTGACCCGCGCTGGCTCCACGTCGCCGATGCGGTCCAGGCAGTTGAGCGGGCGCTCGCGCTGCCGATTGACAACGCGGGAATCGAGCCACGGTGGTTCGCCTTCCACGTCGTCGGTGGCGGAACCGGCAGTCGGTTCCCGCTCGCCCTCGCGTCCCAGCCGCCACTGAGCTTTGCGCCGGCCCGCGACGTGACCCCAGCGCACCTACCGGCGGATCTGGCAGCGGTCGACAAGCTGCCAGCGCCGCCACCGATACCGGTCGGCGCACATGCAACTAGCCGTCGTGTCCTCATCCTTGGCGCGGGCGGCCCGCTCGGCGCGGCCGCCGCCACCGCGCTCGCCCCGGATCACCAGCTCCGGCTCACCGACGTCCGACCCCTGGCGGAGATCGTTGCCCAGGGCACGCCGCAATCCCCTGGCGCCCCGTTGCCCAAGCTGTGGCCGCCGCCACATGAGCACCTAACCGTCGATGTGACCGATGCTGGTCAGACGGCAGCCGCCATGGACGGCATCGACATTGTTGTGAACTGCACCGTCGTCCGTCCGGATCCCATCGCCGCGTTCCTCGTCAACACCATTGGCGCCTACAACGTGGCGCGGGCCGCGGTCGATCGCGGCCTCCGCCGGATCGTCCACACCGGCCCCGAGCAGGCGTTGCTCGCCCACCCAGCCGGCTACGCCGCGGATGTCGACCTCAGCGAAGATATTCCTCCTCGCCCAGGCGACAACCTCTATTTCGTGAGCAAGTTCCTCGGCCAGGAGATCTGTCGCATCTTCGCCGCCGAACACGCTCTCGAAATCCCTGCCCTCTTCTATTCCACCCTCGTCGAACCTGACGTCTCGCCGCGCGCGCCCTTCGGCATCCATCCGCTGGCCATCTCCTGGCGTGATGCCGGGGAGGCCATCCGCGCGGCGGTGACTGTCGGCTCCCTGCCTCGCCCTTACGAACCGTTCCACATCGGCGTCGACCTGCCGCACGGCCAGTATCGCGTCGCCAAGGCGTCGGCCCTGCTGCATTGGCAGCCGCGTGACCGGCTGGAACGTCACTGGCAACGTGCGGGCGAGTAGCTGAGGGCCAGACGTCGGCATTCGCCATTGACCACCTCACAGACTGATTGACTCGCGTTCCGGCGGGCGGGCGGGCCGGCGCCACCGCTCGTCCGCCCAAGGTCGACGGATGCCGCCCCTGTCCAAGCGGTCAGATCGACGATAGAGGCTTATGCCCGCGAGCCACCGGTGCCCCGTGCCCCGTGCCGCTCCCGGCAGTGATGCCCTATGGTGTGTTTGCACAAGGGGTCGGCTAATGCAGCCTACTCCGTCATCCTGCACCCCCCTCCGTCATCCTGAGTAGTCTGTCCAGGGCACTCCGTCATGCTGACCGCAGGGAAGCATCCCCGGCGCAGCCGCGTCGTCCCGCAGCCTCCGTGCCTGATGACCGCCGGTGCGCTGCGCGCGGGGATGCTTCGCTGCCTCAGCATGACGACGGTAACC
>JBOGUE010000759.1:0-5271 GCA_050695955.1 Thermomicrobiales bacterium
CCACATCTCCGCGATAGCGTTCCGCCAGTCTGGTCGACTATCCCCCGCCGGCCGCATTGCACATGCACTCGAACGGGCGACGTAGGGAAACTGCCAGATGGTCACCGCGGTCGAACGCCTTCCACCACACAATATGGAAGCTGAGCAATCATTGCTCGGCAGCTTGATGATCGATCGCGATGCGATCATCAAGGTCGCGTCGCAGGTCAAGGCCGACGACTTTTACAGCCAGGCCAACGGCGCCGTCTACCAGGCAATTGTCGACCTCTACAATCGCCGCGAGCCGACCGACTTCATCACGCTCACCGACGAACTCGGCCGGCGGGAGAAGCTCGACCAGATCGGCGGCATTGCCTACCTCTCATCGCTCGTCAACGCGGTCCCAACCGCGGTCCACGTCGAGTACTACGGCCGCATCGTTGAGCGCACGGCAACCCTCCGCCGCTTGATCGACGCGGGCGCAACGATCGTCGGCATCGGCTACCAGGACGGGGTCGACACGGAGGACGCACTAGACGCCGCCGAGCGGGCGATCTTCGATGTCTCGCAGCGCCGTACGACTCGCGACTTTCAGCCGATTTCGGAGGTGCTCGACCGCTTTTTCGACCAGATCGATCATATGCAGCAGAACCGGGGGGACGTCGTCGGCGTCGCCACCGGATTTACTGATCTCGACCAATTGACTGGAGGTTTGCAAAAATCCGACCTGATCATCGTCGCCGCCCGGCCCAGCGTCGGCAAAACGGCCTTCTCACTTGGCATGGCCTACGGCGCGGCTGTTACCCATGGCAAGTCCGTCGGCATCTTCTCGCTCGAAATGTCAGCAGAACAGCTCGTGCAACGGCTCCTGGCGATGGAGACAGGAGTTGACTCCCATCGTCTACGCCTCGGGCAGATCGACGATCACGAATGGGATCGGATTTCTCGCGCGTTCGGCCGCCTGGCCGAGGCGAAGATATTCATCGACGATTCGTCCGGCATCAACGTGATGGAGGTGCGCAGCAAGTCCCGCCGATTACAAGCCGAAGCCGGCGTTGACTTGATCATTGTCGACTACCTGCAACTGATGCACTCCCGCCGCAGCGAGAACCGCGTCCAGGAAATCTCGGAGATCTCTCGTGGTCTCAAAGGACTGGCCCGCGAGTTGAATGTCCCCGTTGTCGCGCTCTCACAGCTCTCCCGCGCGGTTGAGACTCGATCCGATCACCGGCCCATGCTGTCCGACTTGCGGGAGTCGGGTTCAATCGAGCAAGACGCGGACATCGTGATGTTCATTTACCGCGACGAGGTCTACGACCCAAACACTGAAAAGAAAGGGATCGCGGAGATCATCGTTGCCAAACACCGAAACGGACCGGTCGGCTCGGTCAATCTCCGCTTTTTCGATAAGACCGCGCGCTTTGCCGACCTCGAGCTGTACCGCGAACCGACCGCCTAGGCAGACTGGAGAAACGTCACAGGTGCCGAAGCGATTTAGCGGATTTCTGGTCGCAACGGAGCCGGCGGTTCCCATCCCCCACTCCTTCTTTGTCGACGTCCTGCCCCAACTCTCCGAAACGGCGGAGATCCATGTTAGCCTCGCGGTGTTTCGGCTTGCCCACGAACGGGGCGGCATCGACAATCCGATCGCGGAGCACGAAATCATGCGCGATCGGCCGCTCCGTGAGGCGCTTCGGGTTGTCGGAAGCCCACGCGAGCCGGATCGCCGCATCGCCACCGGCACTGACCTCGCGGTCGGCCGCGGGACGCTCTGCCGGTTTACTGCCGAAGACGGGACGCACCGTGATACCTGGTACTATGTCAATACGCCCGCGAATCAAGCGTTGGTCGCGGCCATGAGTCGTGGAGCGATTCCGCCGCCCGCTGCCGTCTGGCGCGGCGAACAGGCCCCGGCAGTTCTCCCCGAGCGGCCAAACGTCTTCCGCCTGTACGAACAGAACGTGGGCGTGTTGACGCCGCTGATCGCGGATCACTTGATCGATGCGCTCGAGACATACCCACGGGAATGGATCGAAGAAGCGATCGGCGAGGCGGTGAGTTATAACCGGCGATCGTGGCGCTATATCCAACGTATCCTTGAAGGCTGGTCTGCAAATGGCCGCGGGCGGGACGAAGGCAATCACCATGAAGCACATCGGCGACGTGATCAAACACATCTCGATCCCGATCAGTACCAACACGGCCGGTACCTCAAACGCTCCGGCAGCCGCTAGGTGTCCCGTCTGCCAGGATGCAGGATATCTGCGCGTCGATGTCCCGATCGGTCATCCCAACTTTGGCCGCATCTTCCCCTGTGAGTGCAAAGTACGGGAACGGGAAGACAAACTGATCGAGGATCTCCGCCGGCTCTCCAATCTTGACGCTTTTGCGGAGCGCACCTTCGATAGTTTTGACCACACGGTGGAAGGCGTTGCTCCAGCATATGCCGCTGCAGTGCAGTACGCCCGCAATCCGCATGGGTGGCTTTTTTTGCATGGCAACTGCGGATCTGGCAAGACACACCTTGCGGTCTCGGTTGCCCTGCACGCCATGCGCCGGCAGAAGATGAGCGTTCTCTTCGCGGTCGTGCCAGATCTCCTTGACCATCTGCGCGCCACTTTTGATCCGGCCGCGGGCGTTGCCTACGACGATCGTTTCAGTGCCGTTCGCAACGCGCAACTCTTGATCCTCGACGACCTCGGTACAGAAAATACGACTCCTTGGGCGCGAGAAAAGCTCTACCAGATTTTCAATCACCGATACAACGAACAACTGCCGACGGTCGTGACGTCGAATCAGGATTTCAAGCGCATCGAAGAACGCGTCCTTTCGCGACTGCTCGACACTCGGCTGACCACCTTCATCCACGTCGACGCCGGTGACTTCCGGCGGCGTCAGGTACCGCGCCAAGACGCGGGCGATAGGTAGTTTCAGCCAAATCGATGCTCATGAAGTGACGCACGGCAGGCAGCCGAACGGCAACGGTATCGGCAATTATGACAATTCGCGAGCGTTATACCCCCCAAAAGTGCTAGAATCCTCTTGCATGTAGGCACGATAGCGCGCTCCGGTGGATTGATGCCCGAACTTGGCTGGCTCCTCTCCCGACTGGGTGACCTCCGGTCCATCCTCGATATTCTTGTCGTGACGCTGATCATCTACTGGTTGCTCTGGGTGGCGCAAGGGACCAGGGCGACCCAGTTGATCCGTGGCATTATCATTCTGCTCGCGCTGGCCTTCTTTCTCGCAACCTCCCTCGACCTCTCGACGCTGGACTGGGTACTGTCTAGGACCTGGCCCGCGCTCGTGGTCGCAATTCCAGTCATCTTTCAGCCAGAACTCCGGCGCGCGCTGGAACAAATTGGCCACACCGGGGCCTGGTTGCGAACTCCATTCCCGACCGGGACCGAGGTCGACGGTGAGCATATGGTCGACGAGATCGTGCGCGCCGCGGCCCAACTTGCCCGCCAGCGCTTTGGCGCGCTAATGGTCATCGAACGTGACACCGGTCTCCAAGACTACGCCGACAAAGGGGTCGCGCTCGACGCCCAGTTGACACGTCAACTCCTGATCAACATCTTCTATCCGAATTCTCCGCTTCATGACGCCGCGGCGATCGTGCGGGGCGATCGCGTCGTGGCAGCCAGCGTCGTCCTGCCACTGACCGACAACGTTTCCGCCACTGGCCAACTTGGCACCCGCCACCGCGCCGCAATCGGTGTGACCGAAGACTCCGACGCACTAGCGGTCGTCGTCTCAGAAGAAACCGGCCAAATTGCCGTGGCCCACAATGGCCGCCTCATCCGAAACCTCGATCAGGACCGGCTTCGCCGCGTGTTGCGATCGCTGCTTCGCCTAGACCGGCCCGAGGGACGTACAACCGGCGCCAACGGACGGTTACATTTCCCCACGCGAACATCGACCGAGGCGAGACGCTCCTCCGCACCGGCGACGAGCCGCGACGTCGAACCGACGAAGACGGCCTGACATGCTCAACAGCATTCGCGAGCATCTCGACGGACGCGTGACCAAGACCGATGGCATTCGCCTCGCGTCGTCCTTAGTACTCGCGCTCCTTCTCTGGGGTTGGGTCACGACAGCGCAAGATCCAGATATCGACCGGGAGTTCCCAAATGTCGAGATCACGGTCGAGGACCTTCCCGGTGAACTCCAGCTCATCAGTTCCCTGCCAACCGCCTCTGTCACACTTACGGGCCCGCGATCAGTCATTAATGGCATCTCGCAGACACAAGTCACGGCGCACCTTGAGTTGAACGAGATCACCGCACCCGATGTATACAACGTGCCGGTCATCGTTTCATATCCAGAAGGCGTCTGGGACCACACGGTCTCGCCGGAGCGGGTCCCGATTGAAGTCGAACAGACGGTTACGGATCAATTTGGACTGAGCTACCAACAGCAGGGCGAACCGGACGCCTCGGTGCAGATCGATGAAGTAGACATGGAGGTTTCCGAGGTTACTGTTCGCGGACCGGCTTCAGCAGTCGACCGCGTTTCCCAGGTGATCCTGCCGATTGAACTCGGCGATCGTTCCCGCGAATTTACTGACGACTTTGCGCCGATGGCGCTTGACGTCGAGGGGCAACACATCCCAGAAGTCGAGATTGCACCCGAGCGTGTCCAGGCAACCGTCCAGGTAACCACTCGCGGAAAAAATGTTGCCGTGATCACGCAGCTCGTCGGCGAACCAGCTCAAGGTTACGAAATCGTCGACCGTCAGATCATTCCGATCACCGTACTGGTTGATGGTCCCGAAGACGTGCTCGCAGAACTTGTCGCGATCCAAACTGAACCAGTTGACGTTGCCGACCTGACGACAACGACTCGGCGTTCAGCGCGTTTGGTCGGGATTCCGGAAGGAATTCGCGTCATTGAACCGGCAAACGGCGCGGTTGACGTGGTCATTCAGATCCGGCAGCGTGGCGTTCGCCAGCAATTGCCGAGTCAACGCGTGGTCGTGACCAACCTTGGGCCGAATCTGGCGGCAGACGTGAGTCCCGGTGACGTCGCCATCAACGTCGTTGCATCCGAGGAGGCACTATCACAGTTGCCGGCGAGTGTGATCGAAGTCCAGGTCGACGCCGCCGGCCTCGGCCCGGGGACTTACACGCTCCGGCCAAAAGTCGTCCTCCCACCCAACGCCCAATGGTTGAGCACTGAGCCCGACGTGGTTACGCTCACGATCAGATCTGTGGAACCGGCGACCCCGCCGGCATCGCCATCGCCAGCTTCGCCAGTAAGCTCTCCAGTACCGAGCGCATAGTGTGTGCC
>JBOGUE010000760.1:0-6174 GCA_050695955.1 Thermomicrobiales bacterium
TGGGATCGTCGAAGGTGAGACCCCAGAACTCATCGCCTTCAAGTTCGAGCACGTGCCGGCGTCGGCTGCCGTTGCGTTCGACTTCGAAAATCACCTGCTCCGACTGCGCCTCGAACTGAAAGTCGAGGGCGTCCATCACCGGCCGATCATTGATCGACACGATGCGGTCGCCCGGCCGAATGCCGAGCTCCTCTCCGAACGAACCCGAAGCGACGTCATTGACGACGCCCGGCGAGATCGGGGCGAGATCGACGCGTCGATGAGATAACGGACTAACAACCGGAGGCATGTGCTGAACTAACCTGTTCCGAAAGTCGACATTGGCTGCGAAAAACCAGGCGGCTGAGGCAAAGCGCCGTCCGCGACGGGCGACCCGTGAGTCTACCACGTTATGGAATGTGCAACAGCCGCCGCACGCTGTCCTTATGCCGGCCGCTCGTAGACCAGCGCGACCCAATCCTCAATCTGGTCGCGTCGCACGAACATAAGGCCGCGTCCTTCGTACGCGGAGCGGACAGCCGGTTCACGACCCTCGATGATCCCGCTCAAGACGACACGACCACCCGGCTGCACAGCCGCCGAAACCCCAACGACGAGTTCGATCAGGATTCGCGCGATGATGTTTGCGAGGACAAGGTCATAGGCGCCGGTGAACGGACCCTCGGCCCCGGCCGATCCCACCTCCACTCGCACGCGATCCGAAACCTCGTTCCGTTCAACGTTTTCTCTAGCGGAGCGCACCGCGACCGGTTCGCTGTCCACGGCGTCGACTCGGCTAGCCCCGAGCTTTGCGGCCGCGATCGCCAAGACACCAGATCCCGTGCCAACATCCAGCACGCGATCGCCGACTTGCAACTCATCTTCGAGCGCCATCATACAGATCCGCGTCGTCGGATGGGTACCGGTGCCGAATGCCATGCCTGGATCGAGCTCGACGACGACCTCGCCAGTCTCAGGTTGGTACTCCGCCCAAGGCGGTCGGGCCATGACCCGGCGGCCGACGCGCACCGGCCGATAGTGCGCCTTCCAAGCGTTTGCCCAATCCTCTTCGCGGCGTGGAGTCACGACCAACTCGCCGACCGCTCTTATTTGTCCGATATGCCAGAGCGACCGCCGGATCTCGTCCAGGGTACCCGCCGCGACATCCGCCGCCGAGACGAATGTCCGCACCGTGACCGGACGTGATGTATCGACCGCCAGATTCTCGCCGTCTGGTTCCTGCGTGAAAGGCTCCTCGATGACAACGCCCTCGTTAAATCCGTAGCGCGCCAAGAGCTCGGTCACCGGCTCGACCGCTTCATGGTCGACTTCTACCCCAAGTTCGAGCCATTCGGCATTGACCGGTTGCTCAGTTGGTTCCGTCATTGCTGAACGATCGTCAGGTCGCTGGCAAGGATCGACGATGCCCGCCCCACGACCTGCGCCTGCCGGCCGATGATGCTTCGCTCGACGACCGCACCCTCAATTGTCGCCCCGTCCTCGATGATCGAGTCGCGCACAACTGCATCACGGATGGTCACGCCTGGCCGCACACTGACATATGGCCCAACAACGGCCCGCTCGAGCGTCGCATCTTCCGCAATCGAGGACGGCTGGATCACGATTGCCGTCTCGCGCCGGTCGTCACGCGCTGTTTGTCGGTCGAGCAGGTATCGATTCGTCGCCAAGAGCGCCTCGGCGTTGCCGCAGTCTTCCCAGGCGGTCACCATCGCCGGCACGACCTTTTTGCCCGCGTCGATCATGAGCTGAATGGCGTCGGCAATGAAATACTCGTTCTTGAGCGCAATGCCGCGCGCCATCTGCTCCTCGATCGCCACAAAGAGGTCCGGCATGTGTCTGAAGTAATAGATGCCGATCACGGCAAGTTTCGAGATCGGATCTTTCGGCTTTTCGATCAATTTGATGATGCGGCCATCTTCCACCACGGCGATACCAAGCGCGGATGGATCCTCAACCTCCTTACAGTACATAACGACGTCAGCCTCGATCGTCGCCAAGCCCGTAAAATCAGCCTCGAAAATCATGTCCGGGAAGAGGATCAGGGCATCGTCTGCAACGACATCGCGGGTTCGGATGATGGCGTCTGTTTGCCCGCGCATTTCCGGCTGCTCGACAAATTCCATCGGCAAAACGTAATTCGCCGTCGCCCATTCCTCGATCTGTTCACCGAGAAAACCGGTGATGAACACGAGTTTCGCGGGATCAAGCGGCATTACGCGATCGAGCACGTGCGCGAGCATCGGCTTGCCGCCAACACTGACCAATGGTTTCGGCTTGCTCCAGGTCTGTGGGCGAAGTCTCGTTCCAAGCCCTGCCACCGGTAAGATGACGTCCACTCGTTCCTCCGTTGTTCGTGCTCAGTGCGTTCCGTGCCGCCAGTACGACACTCCTCGCCGTTACAATCTACCATCGTACGCGGCACAATTATGCCGCGCCAGGCCAGTCGTAATGCCGGCCCGCCCGTCAGCAAGGAGCAGGATGTGACCCTCGGATTGAGCGGACAGGAATTGCAATCGGAGATCGAGCGCCTCATGGCCAAGCTCGACGAGGCGCAAGAGGATGCCGATCAGCTCGGACAGTATGGAGAGCTGATGCGGATGACGGCAGCCGTCGCCTTTCAACGCGCCGCCGACCTGATCGCGGCCAACAATCGCCGGATCGACCAACAACTCCGTAACGCGGGAATCCAACTCGAAGCGGCGCCCTCTTAGTCCACATGGCGGGAAAAAGGGATGGTACCCCCAGCGGGATTCGAACCCGCGATCTTCACCTTGAAAGGGTGACGTCCTAGGCCGCTAGACTATGGGGGCGTACCACCAGAAAAATACCCCGCGCGGAGCCTCAGTGTCAATCAAATCAACCCGGCCGAGATCCATCCTGCCGCCGCGCCAACCATCGCGCTGGCGATCACAATTGCCACCGCGTCCTGATTCACCTGGGCCAGCCGCCACCACCGATTGACCGCCTGCCGGCTTTCAGCGCTCATGGCAGCAACACCGCCGAGGCTCACGGCCATGACCAGAACCCGACCAACGAGTCCAACCTCGCCGGTGCGAGTAGTGCCGCCTTCCATTCCGCCCAAATAGTCGACGATTGCGATCACGTAACCACATCCAGTTCCCGCAACTACTGCCACCGCTGTGCCAACGGTGGCTGACACTGCAAAGAGGATCGACGCAACGAGTGCAAGCGCGAACGTGGCCGATGCCACCGGCGCGACCAACAGATTGGCCGGAATCGACACCCAGGACACCGTGTCAAAGGCCGGAACAAGGATGGCCAACGTCACCACCTGCGCCGCACATACAGAAAGTACCGCGGATCGGAGCCACCCGATCACTCCCGTGGGAGGATCTCCGGCGAGGGCCAACACAAGTGCTATCGACGCGGCGATCGAGAGCCGAAACGCTATGCGATCGATGTCTGCTGGGCGAACAAGGACCTGGATCCCCGCCGTGAGAGCAATCAACGTCACGAAATCCGGCCGACGACCCAAGCGCGCCGCAAAAACCGCGAAGGTTGCCACGATCGCGGCCCGCACTACGGGCGGCCCGAGCCCGACCAGAACGGCATAAGCCCAGATAGTTAGCGCAATCGAGATCAGCCACGGTGACCAATGGAGCAGTCCAAATCGCCGGCCGGCTCCCGCTATGATAAGGACCAGCAGCGCGATATTGGCGCCGCTGACCGCCGTCAGATGAGTCGTTCCGGTGGCGATGAAACGCCGTTGACGCTCCGGTGAGAGTCGCGCATCATCTCCCATGACGAAACCAGACAGCAAGACGCCCTTGTCACCAGGAACGGCCGCCTGCAATCGATCGCGGATTGTCTCCGCCACAGCGTCCACGTCCCGTCGCCATCCCGAACCCGCGACGTCGACTTCCAGCCGCCGCGCATATCCAGTCCCATCAATGTCGTCGGAAGCCAGGTAGCCGGCAAATCCAGGTTCAACCTGATCCAGCGGCTCGAACGAGCCAGACGCGAAAACGCGATCGCCCCGTCCAATCGCCGGACTCACGTCACTCGTCACCCACAGTCGAAGCCGAGTCTGATGCCAGTGAGCGTCGATTAGCGCCTCGTCGACCTCGACCACAAACGACTGCGATGTGGCGCGAGTCGTCGCAAACGAATCCACGACGCCACGAACCGATGCGATCGTGCCAGAGGGAAAGACCCGGATCCCCGGTTGCGACTCCATGCCCCGGATCGCACCGGCAACGGTGAGCAGGACGATCACGATCCACAGTGCAGTCGACCATTTCCGCCCGTACCAGAGCAGTGCGCCAATGATGATTGAGGACACAATGGCAGGCACGCCAAAGGCCACCCCTGCGACGACCGCGGATCCGACCCATACACCGCTCACGGATCGACCGTCACCAGAGGACGCAATTCCTCAACCATACGCGCAGAGATTCCCTGGACCTCGTCCAACTCGCCAACCGAACGGAACGGACCGTTTTCACCCCGGTACGCGATGATCCGATCGGCCAGCGCGGGACCGATTCCCGGCAACGATTCGAGCTCTGCCGCGTTCGCTTGGTTTAGATTGATGACCGCACTCGAAGTGACGGGTGAAGCAGGTGGTGCTTGCGCGTCAGCAAGCGGTCGGTCGTCGTTCATTGTGGGGATTAAAATGCGCTCTTCGTCGCGCAGGCGGCGGGCCAGGTTGACCTCGCGGAGATCAGCGTCATCCGTTGGTCCGCCGGCCGCCTCGATCGCGTCCCGCACTCGAGCGCGGCCTGGAAGGTCATACGCACCCGGCGTTGCCACCGCGCCCTCAACTGAAACGACGATGGTCGTTGCTGTCCGCGGATCGACGATCACGATCCCTGAATCTTGGCGGTCGTCCCAGACTGTGGCAAATAGCACCGCCAGGATCGCCGCGCCGGCCATGGCCAATGCGGCGATTCCCAACAATGGCACACGACGTTCGAAGCCGTGGGACTGATCCATTCATCCCTCAATGTTTACCGTCTATCTTGGCAGCACCGAACGCGGTGTTCAAGGGCATGCAGTGGTACACTCGGTCCTTGTCACGGGAGGGCCTGAAGAGCCCGTCCCGCGTCTGGCGTTGCCCCGGATGCTGGGGCGACGCGATTACCTGCCCTCCATGGAGCGAGCGTCCATGAGCCTAAGCAATCTCTTAGCACCGTTCAGCGAAACAGCCGCCGTCGTCGAAGTGCTGCGCAGAATTCGGCAAAATGATCGGGCGATCCCCATTCTAGACGTGCCGTCCGCGGCACGCCCCGCCTTGATTGCAGCGGTGCTTGCCTCCTCGGACCGCCCCGCGTTCGTGGTTACCGCTCGCCAGGATCGCGCCGACGCCCTCTGCGCGGCGATCAACGAATATTTGCCGAGCGGCCAAACCGCAACGCTTTGGTCAAGTCCAGACGCGTTGCCATACGAACAGTTGCCATTCGACCTCGACGTATCGACCCGTCGAGTCGCCCTCCTCGATCGACTCAATCATGCGGAGGGTTCGAAATCCCTCCGCGTTGTCGTCGCTGCTCGCGGGCTGACCCAGATTCTGATGCCACCGGCCGATCTTGATGCGCACGCCAGAGTCATCCGTCCAGGCGAACGCCTCGATGTCAACTCGCTTCTCGCCTGGGGCACACAACAGGGGTACGAAATCACACCGCTTGTCCAGGAACCGGGGACGATTGCGCGCCGCGGTGGCATCGTCGACATTTTCCCACCTGCCGCCGAGCATCCGATTCGCATCGATCTGTTCGGCGACGAGATCGATAGCATCCGCTCCTTCAATCCCTCGAGCCAGCGCAGCGAGCAACGCCTCGCCTCCGTTCGTCTGCTTCCGCCAACCGAACTGCCTCTATGGCGGCTGCCCGAAGCCGCTCGCGCGATCGCTAGCCTTGACCAATCCGCGCTTCGGGCGGAGGTAGCCGCTGAGTGGGAGCGCATGCTCGGAAAAATGGAGGCGGGGGTAACGCCAACATCAGTCGATCTGTTCGCCCCGTATCTGGTTGACAAGGCGACGACATTGATGGGCTACCTACCTGCCGACGGCTTGCTCGTTGTCGACGAGCCGGCCGCTGTTCGGCTCGCTGGCGCCCAAATTGAAGAGCAAGCCGCCGAGCTCGTCGCCGGCTTCGTGGCAAATGGTGAGCTGCCGCCGGGTCACGAGCGGCCGGTCGCCGTATGGTCGTCGAT
>JBOGUE010000761.1:0-3033 GCA_050695955.1 Thermomicrobiales bacterium
ACCCAACACCCAGCACTCTTCGTCCGTGATACCATCTCCCCTGCTCGGGCGTTATGCCATCGGGGTCATTCACGCTTCGCCCGTCAGCAATCCCCGCGCGTAGGTATCTCGGACCAAGGGGTGACGACTATGAGTCGAGGTCGCATCGCGCGCGCCAACCGCCGCTACCCGGAAGCCCGCCGCAAGGCGGCCCGGTACGGCCGGACGGTCCGCGTGCGCCGCGCCCAGGGCCTCCCGCCGAACCTGCTCTCCAGCGCCGGCGGCCGCAAAAAGGAGACCGGCACGAACCGCACCCGGATCGCGCTCTCGATTGTTGTGATCTGCTTCGCGTTGCTCATTGTCGGCATCGGAATCTTCACCGTTTCCACGGCCGCCGCGGTCGGCGGCACGCTCAACGCCTACCGCGACCTCAACGAGAGCCTCCCCACCGCGGCCGAAGTCGCCGCCGAGAGCTTCGAGACGAGCCGCATCTACGACCGCAACGGCAACCTCCTCCAGGAGGTCGACAATCCGAACACCGGCTGGCGCACGTTCGTGCCGTTGGCAGAGGTGTCGCCGGTGGCCATCCAGGCGACGGTTGCCGCCGAGGACGCCACCTACTGGAGCCACTACGGCGTCGAGCCGCTCGCCATCGTCCGCGGCGCGCTCATCATTGTCGGTGGCGAGGGCTCCTCCGGTGGTTCGACCATCACCCAGCAGCTCGCCCGCGGTCTCTACCCAGAAAAAGTCGGCACGGACATTTCGATTACCCGCAAGATCCGGGAGGCGATGGCCGCCGTCGCCATCGACAAGGAGTTCTCGAAGCAGGACATCCTCTCGATGTATCTCAACCTGATCTACTACGGTCAGCGCTCCTATGGCATCGAGGCGGCCGCGCAAACCTTCTTCGACAAGCACGCCAGCGAGCTCAACCTGGCCGAGGCCTCCATGCTCGCCGGCCTGCCGCAGTTGCCCTCCGCCTACGACCCCACCGTCAACTTCGACGCCGCCAAGGAGCGCCAGCGCTACGTCCTCGATCAGATGGTCGAGTACCGCTACATCACCCGCGCGGAGGCCGAGGAAGCGTTCAACGTCCTCCTGAAGCCGCAACGCCGGAGCAACGCCATCCAGCACGCTCCCCACTTCACCAACTACGTCAAGGAATATATCGGCGAAAAGTACGGCGAGAACGCGCTCTTCGAGGGTGGTCTGCAAATCACGACCTCGATCGACATCGAGATGCAAGACCGTGCCGAAGAGATTGTCAATCAACAGATTCAAAGCAACTTGCTCGCCTACGGCCGCAACAACGCCGCGATGGTGATCATGGTTCCCTGGAGCGGCGAGATCTTGGCGATGGTCGGGTCGGCCAACTTCGACGATCCCACCATTGGCGGCCAGAACAACTACGCCGACTCCCCAATCCAACCCGGTTCGTCCATCAAGCCGGTCGTCTACGCCAAGGCATTCGAGGACGGCTGGAACCCCGGCACCGTCATCTTCGATACGACCTACAGCGAACCGACCGCACAAGGCCCCTACGAGCCACAGAACTACAGCGGCCAGCTCTACGGCGCGGTCTCGGTCCGCACCGCTTTAGCCAATTCGTTCAACATCTCCGCGGTCAAAACGGCCAGCTACACCGGCGTCGACCCGATCATGGATCTCGGTCGCCGTATGGGCCTGCGCGACAGCTTCGCCGGTCAGGCAGCCGACTACGGCTACGGTACCTCGATCGCGCTCGGCGCTGCCGAGGTCACGGCGGTCGAGCACACCAACGCCTACGCGACCCTCGCCAACAACGGCGCCTACGTCCCAGCGAATCCAATCCTCAAAATAACCGACAGCCAGGGTAACGTCCTCTACGACATCGAAAAGGATCCGAATGTCACCAATCCCGAACAGGCGCTGCGCGCCGAATACGCCTACCAGATTACCTCGATCCTCACTGACAACGAAGCGCGAGCCATGATCTTCACTGAGAACAACCTCTTTGGCGACACCCAGCAGACCCTTGGCCGCCCGACCGCTGCCAAGTCCGGCACCTCCGATGGCTGGAAAGACATCTGGACGATGGGCTACACGACCGACGTCGCCATCGGCGTCTGGACCGGGCAGACCACCCAGAGCGGCGACCGCCAGCAACAACTGCCCGAACTCGACGGCATCCAGGGCGCCGGCCCCATCTGGCAGCAGATGATGATCGAGATCCACGAGAACCCCACGTGGTCCGAATACCTCCGCGGCCCAAATGGCCAGGCGGTGCCGGAGGCATTCCCACGGCCATCTGGCATCTACGAAGGCGAGGTCTGCACAGCGACCGGCGGCCGGCCCACCGGCGGCTCGGGAAGCCGGGACGAGCTCCTGGTCCGCGGGGCCGGGCCGTCCCTCGACTGCGACCAGATGTCCGCCTATCAGGCCAAGGAACTTGAGAAAGCGCTCGCCGATGTCCGCACCAACGACGGCAAATACAGCGGCAACGGTATCGACAACGTCTACCGCTTCGCCGAGGCCGTCGGCCAATCGAGCGGCGGCGGCCGGTCGTTCGATGACGATGACGATGACGACGAAGAGAATTTCTCCGAGGAGGACGAATTCTCCGGAGAAGACGAAGATTCCTCGCCCGGCATCGTGCCCCGCGAAGGGTAGAGCATGAGAAGGTGGGGACGGTTGATGTCTCCGCCGTGGGAGGAGCGCGGACAGGGGCTGGTCGCGTCCCATCGACGCTTCGTCGAGGCCGTCAACGCTGTCCCGCCGGAGGCGCGCGAACGGCCGAGCGACTTCGGCGCGTGGTCAGCGAGGGACCTCGTCGTCCACATCCGATCCCGCCCCGACGCGCCTGACCGCGCCCGCAGTTCTCCGGCATTGAAAAACCGGGCTGGACGCCGCAACCGGCGAAGCCCCTCCCGGATCGTGGAAGCAGCCTGAGCACCCACAGTCCCGGCGGGACTTCTGTAGGTAGGTTCAGCCCGGCGTTTCAACGCCGGGAATCATTCTCCTCGCCGCTCTCGCCGCCCTCGCTACGCCGCCCCCGTCCGCCGGCCGCGCGGCCGG
>JBOGUE010000762.1:0-10053 GCA_050695955.1 Thermomicrobiales bacterium
GTTTCGACGCGGGCAACAACCACTCCCCCCGCCTGAATGATGTCCTCGGCAACCTCGGCGGCCTCGACGCTGTCCCCGACCACGACGAAATGGCGACCGGGCAGGACGCGATGGACGTTGAGCAGGATCTGCACGGCACGAGCAGAAAAGACGCCGGGCAGCGTGCCGCCGGCAAACGGCTGCGGCCGATCGGTCGATCCGGTTGCGAGGATGACGCGCTCACCCTGGAGTTGATACGAAGCATTCTCTGCGACAACGGCCAGCGTTCGTGCCGCGAACAGGCCCCATACGGTGGCCCGTGTGTGCATCTCAACCTCGGCGGCCTCGGCATCGTGTACAAGGCGACGAGCGAGATCATGTGCCCGAATCGCTCCATATGGACCGGCAGGCAACTCAGCAATGCGATAGCGAAGCTGGCCTCCCATGTCGGGCTGCTCGTCAAGCAAGACCGTGTGCGCACCGGCGCGCGCCGCGGCAATGGCGGCGCTCAATCCCGCCGGACCGCCACCGACGACGACGACGTGTGCCGACCTCATGCTGGCTCCCCGGTGGCGCTTGCAACGGCGACGTCATCCCATGAGCCATGTCCCTGTTGCGTCAGGACCCGCATGCCTTCGCGCGCGGGCGTCACGCAGGCACGGACACTAAGGTCACCGTCGACGGTCATCAGGCAGTCAGCGCACCGGCCGATCATGCAATACCCTCCGCGCGGCTCACCCGATCCTGGCGCGGTGCGAAAGACTCGCACGCCCGCCGCGAGCAACGCCGCCGCGATCGGCTCACCCGCCCGTGCCGAAACTGGCCGTCCGTCAAGGGTAAACGTGATCGGTGCCGCATCAGGCAGCTCACCCAGAATCGCATGGCGGCGAATTCGCCGCTCGTCCTCCCTCGCCATGGTGCTTCTTTCCGCCACGTATCAACCTCACACCTTGCCAGCGGATCATGTCACCCGCGGTTTGCAGCGTCAACCGCGCGCTCCAGCGCATCCCAGGAGCTCACCTGCCCTACGCTATACTCCTGGTTCGCACGACGCCGTGACGACACGACACGGCCTCGAAGACATCTGGTCGCCGGCGCACCGGCTTCGAGGAGGCAACACGCATGAGCAACGGGTCCGTGGGTGGCAATGGGATAGGTGGGACGGCCGTCGCTGAGGCGCCCGCGTTCGCCACGCTGGAGCACGACGCCCTTGAGCACGTCTGGATCCACCAAGCACCGTGGGTTGAGATCGCCGAAGAAGACGGACTGCGCGTCTTCGATCGCGGCGAGGGCGCCAAGCTCTGGGACGTCCGCGGCCGCGAGTACATCGACGGTATCTCCGGCCTTTGGGTCGTAAACGCCGGCCACGGGCGCAAAGAGATTGCCGACGCCATGGGCCAGCAGGCCGTTCGCCTGGCCTATGCCTCCTCAATGAATTACACCACGGTTCCCGCCGTCCAGCTCGCGGCCTTAATCGCTGAGCTATCACCCGGCGACCTGAGTCGCGTCTTCTTCAGTTCCGGCGGTTCGGAAGCGGTCGAAACCGCGGTCAAGATCGCCAAACAGGTGCAAGCGATGCGGGGCTTCCCTCGCCGCTACAAAATCATCGCCCGCCGCGGCTCCTATCACGGCATGACCCACGGCGCGATGAGCCTGACCGCCTCCCGTAACGAAGCGTACTTCGGGCCGTTCATGTACGGCGTGAGCCACGTCCCTCACCCCAACAAATACCGATCCGACTTCGGCGTCGAGGGCGAGCAGGCCGACATCATGGCCGCGAAGTACGTGGAGCAGGAGATTATCGCCCAGGGACCGGAAACGGTCGCGGCAGTCATCGCCGAACCGATCTCCTCCGCCGCCGGTTTGCACGTTCCGTCGAAGATCTATTGGACCATGCTGCGTGAGATCTGCGACAAGCACGGTGTCCTCCTGATCGCGGACGAGGTTATTAACGGCTGGGGCCGAACGGGCAAGCTCTTCGCCATGGAGCACTACGGCGTCGTACCCGACATCATGACGATGGCGAAGGGCCTCTCCTCCGGCTATGCGCCGATCGCGGCCACCGTCGTTCGGCCATCGGTCTTCGACGTCTTCCAAGATCAAAAGAATGCCGTCATGGGTCACCTGTTGACCTTCGGGGGACATCCGGTCGCTTGCGCTGCCGCCATCAAGAACATCGAGATCTTCAAAGAGGAGAAGTTGGCCGAGCGCGGCGCCGAGATGGGCGCCTACCTCAAAGACCGCCTCGAAGAACTGCGCGCCCACCCGACGGTCGGCGACGTCCGCGGTCTCGGACTCTACTGCACGATCGAGCTCGTGAGGAGCAAATCCGCGAAAACGAGCTGGGGCAAGGACCACGGCTACACCCGGCGCCTCGCCGCGACGACAATCGATCGTGGGTTTATCACTCGCGTCTGGGACGTGATGCATTTTGCGCCGCCGCTGGTCGCGACGAAGGACGAAATCGACCAGATCGTGACCATCGCCGACGAAGCCCTGACGCTCGCCGAAGACGAGTTTCGGTCCGAGATCACCGACTAACGCGGCTGTAGGTCCTGGGTCCGGAACTCACTGCCGTCATTCCGAGCGACCTCGGAATGACGGCAGAACCACCCGTCGTCGGTGCCTAGTCCTCACGGAGCGAAGGCTGGATGGTCGGCAAAGGAGCGGACATCGGGGCGTCCGCCTCCGTCGAGGCTTCGTCTGACGCTTCTCCCCAGGACCGGCTGAGGAAGACCAGCAGGAACGCCGATACCAGGATTGGAATGGTCATGAACTGTAGCGCCCTGGCCTCACCCAGACTCCGCTCCAAGACCGGCCCGGCCAGCGCGCCGATCAAGCCACCTGCCGCTGATGCCATCAGGAACAACGAGAAGAATCGGCCGTATACCGTCGCCGGCAGCCGGTGTTGGAAATAGGTCAGCGCCGGCACCTCGGCCAACTCGGCCGCAATGCCGGTGACGACCAGCGCCAAGGCCGCGATCGTTAGCGTGTTCGCCAAGCCAAATGCCACAAGACCAAGCGCACTCGCGATCTCCGCCGCGGCGATAAGATGCAGCGTCGTCCGATCGCGGTATATCCCGGCGCCGGCGATCGCGCCTCCCAAAAGCAGACCGATCGCAACGGCGGCGAAGAAGATACCGGCGCCGCCTTCGCCCAACGACAGTCCACGCGCCCGTGCCTCGAAGAGCGCGGTCGCGGCCTGAATCAACATGGAAACGGTTAAGGTCAGGAAGCAATAGATAAAAACGTCGGGCCGGCGAATCATCGAGACGTACCCGCCGATCGACCCTCCGGTCGCGCTAACCTGTTCCCCCGCACGCTCCACCAAGCGGCGCGCGGACTCGGCGATCGGCGTCACCTTGACCCGCGAGACGACAATCGCAATGCCGATAAATGTGAGCCCGTTGAGGAAGAAGAGCGGTTGCGGGCTCAGCGGACCGAGGATGATCGCTCCGATCGAGGCGCCGACAAGCTGCGCCGTCGTCATGGCCATCCCAATGAGGCCGTTTATCGCGCCGCGATGCGACTCCGAAACACTGCCGACGAGCTGGACCATAAAAGCGGGACGGGCGAGCGTGTTCACGGTCTCCAAGAGCACGACAAGGCTGTACAGGAGCCAGAGGCTCTCGATCGATTCGAGGGTCATGAAGGACCAGGCGACCACACCCATCGTGATCTGCGAACCGATGAGGATGGCCTTCCCCGGCATGCGGTCAACCAGGGCCCCAGCCAGGCCCTGCAGAACCAAACCAGGCACCATGCGCAACGCCAGCATCCCGCCGACGCCGAGCGCCCCGTCGCCAAACTCGTAGGCCAACGACATCAGGGCGACGAGATTCAGCCAATCGCCGACGACGGAGACGACAAACGTGATGAGGAACGTGCGTGTCGTGTGCTGAGAAAGGACCTGGCTATACCGGTCGAGTGCCTGCCTGGTGTTGGCTTGGATGGATGCCCAGGCGCGTATCGGCACTATCGTCCCACCCTTTTCGACTTGAAGGAAGATGAGGTGCGAGGTGCTTCGCGAGGATCAACGACCCCGCCGTTGGCTAAAGCACTCCCGGCAATAGACAGGCCTGCCGCCCCGCGGTTGGAAGGGCAGTTCGGTATCGCATCCGCAGGCCGCGCAAACGGCGCGAAACCCACCTCGTCGAGCCGAACCATTCACCCGTCCCCGGTCGTACCCAACCGCGCGATCGCGTTGGCCGCCAAAACCGGACCGCACATCGTGCCAATCGGAGGTCTTGGCCATCGATTCGTACGATGCCACGAGCTCCGCATTGCGCTCGGCGCGCCGTTGACCACGGCAGTCGACACACCTCGCGGGTGCGCGGAAACCACGCACCGCGTAAAATGCTTGCTCCGCAACCGAGAAGGTGAAGGTTCTCCCGCAATCTTCGCAAGCAAGCGTCTGATCGACCAAAGACCGGGACATGCAGTGACGTACTCCCGAGCACGAATCTGACGACCTGATCGTCAGCGCCATGCTGGAGGCCCCACTCGGGAAAAAAGAGACCGGCGCGAGCCGGCCGAACTGGTTATCTTCGACTCCGAGCGGTGCCGAATGACGCCGATTTGAAGCGGCGGACAGACGCCTTCGCTCAATTATACGCTTGAATTCGGAATCCGTCGCCGTGCGCGCTCGGTGGCGGAACCAAGCAGAGGGCAACAACGTGGCGAAGACCATCGCACGGAACCGGCAGGCGATCTCGACCGCGGATGGGCAACCATGGGGATCGGCGGCGTACGATTCGAGCGCCGCGACCGTCATTCCATCCGAACTTTCCCGCCATTTGTCCGCCGTTCGGAACATGCCGTCAGTCCAGCTGGCGTGGACCCATGCGTACCGATCAATGCGGCTTAGCGCTGGCGATCGCGCCCTCGACGTGGGTAGCGGCACAGGCATATTCCTCCCAATCCTCGGCGAAATCGTGGGCGACGGCGGTCTCGTGGTCGGCGTGGATCATGCGCGCTCGCTTCTCGACGAGGCTCGTGACGTCTACACAAAGAGCAGCGCGCCCGCCGCTGTCGCTTTCGTCAATGGCGACGCACTTCGTCTTCCGCTTGTCGACGATGCATTCGATGCGGCACACACCGAACGTGTCTTGATGCATCTGAATGATCCCGACCGCGCGCTTCGTGAACTGGAGCGTGTCGTGCGTCCAGGTGGATGGGTCGTCGCCGTTGAGCCCGATCTCGCTGGCTGGCGCATCGATTTCCCAGACCAGGAGGCGATTCGCGCCTTAGTGCGCGGTTTCTGCGCGTCATGGCGCTTTCCCGCCATGGGTGTCGAGTTGCCACGGCGGATGACGGCCGCCGGCTTCGTCGACCTCTCGGTCGACGTCGTATCCGAGGTGGAACGCTCGCTACCCGACGATGTCGTCGCGTACTATCGCCAGGCGCTCGATGTCGCAATTGCCCGCGATTGGCTCAGCGCCGAACTCGCCGAGCGTCTGATTCTCGACCTCGTGCAGGCAGCCGCGGCTGGCGAGTTCACAAGCTCAAGTAGTCTCTTCGTTGTTGCGGGCCGGGTGCCGGAGCGATAGCGGACGATCGCTAGGAGGTTGCGGGAACCGTCGCGCCGATAAAGAGGTCGCTCCGGGCGTTGTCGCCCGTCACCATCGTTACCCCGATGGAGTCGTAACTTGTCAGCGGCTCGGGCGGCTCAAACGTCAGCCAACCGGATCCCTCGTTGCCGACGGTGAGCACGCCTACGCGCGTGCGATCTCCGTCCCGTTCTACCCAAACCCGGTACTCATGGTCATCATCAGATTCGGGACAACCGCCAACCACGATCATCGGCGGCATGTTCGGCGCCGTGACGAGACTTCCTTGACCAAAGCTGTACCCATAGTTGGCCGCTGACAACGAGTTCATCGCCGTCACGTTTCCTCCAGCGCTGAGATACGAGGCGAGCTGTACTTCGCCCGCGGCCGCCTCGTCGCGCGACTCCCGGCTGTCCGCGAGCAACGCCGCCAGCACCGCGACCGCGGCGATCAACACCACGGCTGCCGCCGCTAAGCCGAACGTGACGAGGCGCAGCCGACGCGGCGAACTCGCGACAGCCGCCGCGCGGCCGTTGCGGATCGCTGGCGACGGTGGGTTCGGCGTCGTCAGGCCGGGCGATACCTGGGTGGCTGAAGCGAGAACGCGGTCACGCAGCCCCGCGGGCGGCGCAATCGGCATCGCGGCGTTCAGGTCCTCAACCACGGCCTCGTAGGCCGAAAGTGCGGCGCGGCAAGTCGGACAATCAGCCAGATGGCCAGCGACGGAGACGGACTCCGCGCGGTCGAGCGCGCGAAGCGCGTAGGCTGGAAGCAATTCCGCTACATCGTCACATCGGACGTCGGTCGCTGTCATCGTCATCGCTCTGCCGGGGCCTCGCCGTCATTCGTCGACGCCGTTATCGTCTGCTCACTCACCTTCGACGCTCGATTCCCGGATCGGTTCTGCATGCGTTCCATCAGTGCAGGATCCGTTGTAACTAAGATGTCCGCCAGCCGCTGCATCGCGGTCCGTATCTGGGTCTTGACCGTACCGAGCGGCCGACCGACATGCAGGGCAATCTCCCGCTGGGTCAGCCCGGAAAAGTACGCCAATCCCAGCAGCCGTTGTTGTTCGACCGTCAACCCGGCAATCGCTCGGCGCACCTCTTCGCGCTGCACCGTCGCGAATGCCTGCTCCGCCGGGTCGGGATCCGGATCGACCAGGCGAGCGGCCGGGTCGGGCGCCACGCCGTCGTCGGTCGATGGCGCCGCCGCGAATGGCTGCTCACGATCTCTACGCAAAAGGTCGATCGCGCGGTTGCGTGCCACGCGCAACAACCACCCGACAAACGGGCCGCGGGACGGTTCGTAGTGCTCGGGCCGCTGCCATAGGCCAAGAAAAACGTCGTGCGTCGCCTCTTCCGCAATGCGAGCATCCCGAAGAATCGCGCGGGTCAGACCGAAGACTGCCGGCGCATGCCGGTCATAGAGCGCGGACAACGCGTCCGCGTCGCCTTCCGCCAGTCGAACCATCAATGCCACATCGGTCGGTGACGCGGGTATCGCGGCATCGCCGGTATGTCGATCGGCCTGGCGCCAGCCGGCTGGGAGACGCACTCCATTCGCGGTCATCTCAGCCGGCAGCGCGTCCGGCAAGATCGAACCACTTCCGACTCTGTCAGGCAACGACGTGCTCAAGCGGTCACCTCGTATCCGGCCTCGGCGATCCCCTCGCGCATTTCGAGCGCGGATACTGTTCCGTCATGTGCGACCGTGACGGTCTTGGCGTCGAGATCGACCTCGACCTGATCGATTCCCGGCAACTTCGTCAGCTCGACAGTGATCGCCCGGACACAATGGTCGCAACTCACGTCCGGCACCCGAAAAGTCTGAACCTCCACCTCGGCACCCCTGCCTCTTTGCCGCGCCAGAAAGCATTTCTTAGCAAGCGGTCTGACTTGGCTTACGCCCCTACATTGTCGGCGGTTTCCTCCGGCCGCGCTGTACGCTCAGCGCTACGGTAGCCATCCGCGCACCCGCTCCTCCGCCCTTTCTGGCAGCGCGGTCACGTCGTCAACGGCATCACGGACCGCATCCAATACGCCGTCACGCCGCGCTTCGAGTCCACCGCCCCAGACGTACCCATCGACGGCCTCGCCGTCATATTCGTAGGTGATCGGCCACCACGGCTCTCCGTCAAACATCTCCGGCTCACCTGTGACATCGAGCTCATCTCCCGCACTCGCGAGGCCGATCTGGGGACTGAACACCCCAGGCGACGCACGGATGCGCAATCCGTCCGTGATGACGCGCGCCCGATCGCCGGCGCCGAGTTCCTCGCCACCGCCGAGTCCAGGCAAATCGCCGTCGCGCATCATGATCGCCAACGCCAGCAAAAGATTGAGCAGGGCAAAGGCGACGGTCGCCCGCCACATCAGGCGTCGCAAGCCGCTCGAACCGCGGGCCGCTTTCCCTCCGGTTCGATACAGGCCGTGAGCGGCCCGCCGAGACAGCGATGATCGAGCTGCTTCGTCACCGTATGGGATCCGATGGGTCTCGATGATAAAGGGTGCGGTCAGCGCCACCGAGTCGTCCGCCAGATCGGCCATACGCACTACGCCGGTGTGAAACACATCAGCAAATGACACGACGTCGCGATATCGATCCTCTGGAGACTTGGCCAACGCCCAGAGCACGACGCTGTCCACCCACACCGGCAAATCGGGATTGACGGTCGAGGGCGGTGCTGGCTCCTGCTCGAGGTGGGCACGGATGATCTCGTTCTTGACTTCTCCATCGCCCGGCGGCTCGAATGGCGGCCGCCCGGTGAGCAGTTCGTAAACGACGCAGCCGAGCGAATAGACGTCGGTGGCAACGTCGACCGCTTCCCCGGTTGCTTGTTCCGGCGCCAGATAGGCCACGGTGCCGAACGCCGATCCGCCGATCAGCTCTTGCGGTTGACCGGCGCGCTGTGCCAGTCCGAAGTCGATCAGCTTGACCACGCCTCCCGCCGTCATTAGGACGTTCTGCGGTTTGACGTCGAGATGCACCAGACCCTTCGCGTGCAGATGGGCCAAGGCGCTGGCAACCTGGTCGAGGGTGTTGGCGACCTCGGAGAGTTCGAACGGGCCGTGCTGCTGGACGAGGTCTTTCAATGAGTCGCCGGGGACGTACTCGAGGACCGCCCATGGCGCTTCCGCGTCTTCGTACAAGTCGTAGACACGCGCCACGTTTGGGTGCTTGAGAAAGGCCATTGTCCGCGCTTCGAGGCGAAAGCGCGCGCGCGTGTCCGGATCGTCACGGTATTCGAGGCGCAGCGTCTTGAGGGCCACCTCGCGGCGCGTCCGCAAGTCGCGTCCGCGGTACACCAGCGCCATCCCGCCCTGTCCGAGCGGCGCGCTGAGGTCAACCGAGTAGTGTCCAGCGACGACACGGCGCGGCCCCTCATCGTCAAGCTGGACCGTCCGCTGCATCCGCTCATCCGCTAACGAGGCCACTGGTCTTCTTCCTTCGGGGCGCTCAACGTATCGGGTGCATTGCTCGGACCTCTTCAGCTACTCTACCAGACGGCATCCGGCCAAAGCGAAATCGGGTGTGGACCCAGCACAGCCGCACGTTCACAAGAAAAGAACGTCCGCGGATCGAAGGGGGTTACTGTCGTATGACCAGCATCGAGGCGGTCGTCCGCATCGTTCGCGACGGACCGGTCGCCACGATCACACTCAATCGACCGGCAACACTCAATGCGTTTGACCGAGCGCTGATCGAGCGGTTCGGCGCCGCCTTGCGGACCGTGGACGAGGACGAAACGGTCCGCGTGGTCATCGTCACCGGCGCTGGGCGCGGATTCTCGGCCGGTCAGGACACGCGAGAACTCGCGCACGAAGAGGCCGCGGGGGGAGCGGCGGCCGTCGGCCGTCAGGTACGCGACCGGTACAACCCGGTCATTCTTCGCCTGCGCCTCATGGAAAAACCGATCATCGCCGCTATCAACGGCGTTGCCACCGGCGCGGGCCTCGGTGTTGCAATGGCCTGTGATCTTCGCATCGCCTCCGCGGACGCGAGCTTCGTGATCTCTCCCATCGCCATTGGCCTGATCCCGGCGATCGGCGGCACGGCGATGTTGCCCGCGCTGATTGGTCTCTCACGCGCAACTGAACTCGCGTTTTTCGGCGAACGAATCGACGCCGCGACCGCGCACAAGGTCGGTCTTGTCCACCGCGTCGTGCCGTCTACCGAACTCAATAGCGCGGCCCGGGAGTACGCGGATCGGCTGGCCGCCCTCCCCACGACCGCCATCGGTTTAACAAAGCGCGCCTTCAACCGTGCCATCTTCCCCGATTTGGCAGAACACCTCGCCCGCGAAGCTGACTGGCAGGAATCCGCCGCCGGTACCGCGGAGCATCGTCAACGGCTAGAGGCGCTCATCCGGAAACAACGAGGGACGGCTCGGTAGCGGGATCGAGCGGCGTCTCGCCGGACGATTCTTCCCTTGAACCGCACGCCATGTTACGGGTTGTCACGTTTCGGCCACCCACCCCACGCCGCCGTCTGGTGGTCCGCGAGGGCTTTATCAACGCGGGCG
>JBOGUE010000763.1:0-3925 GCA_050695955.1 Thermomicrobiales bacterium
GCGTCGGCGGGAAGACTGGAATCAATCACCGTGCTGGCAAAAACCTCATCGGCTCCTTCTATCAGCCGCAGCTTGTCGTGATCGATCCAACATTGATTGATACGCTGCCGAATCGCGAGCTCGTCTCAGGATGGGCGGAAGTGCTGAAGCACGGCGTCATCCAACCATCCACGCCGCTCGGTGAGCGTGGCGACCTCTTCCGCTTCTACGAGCGCAATGCTGGCCGGCTCACGAGGCTCAGTCAGCCCGCTCTGACCTATGCGATCCGCCGGAACATCGCGCTCAAAGCCGCCGTCGTCGAAGCAGACGAGCGCGAGTCGGGAGTCCGCGCCTTCCTCAACTTCGGTCATACACTCGGCCATGCAATCGAGGCGGCCGGTTACCGATACCTGCATGGCGAGGCCATCGCCGCCGGTATGCGCGCGGCGAACCGCATCGGACAGAGCATGGGTACGCTCGACTTGGCAACGAGTCAGCGCTTCGATAACTTGCTTGCGCAGTTTGGTCTGCCGACCCACGTGGAGGTCGATGTGGAGCGGGTGCTAGCGCTGGTCGAGAGTGACAAAAAGCGTGCCGCCGGCAAGATTCAGTGGGTGTTGCCATCGACGAAGGGTGGCGTGACGATGCGCGACGATGTTCCCGCAACAGTCGTGCGCGACGCTCTGTCGACTGTGATGTGGCGTGAGTCAGCCGCCAATCCTTTGCCTCGATAGCACTCCGGTCGATTGACGTGCTATGCTCCCAATCGGTTTCGCTGGCGGTTCGCTGGCGACTTTTTGATGACCCGAACAAGGAGCACGCGGTTCCAGCATGCCTGTGCCCGCCACGACGCCAGGCGATCCGGACGTCGTCCTTAGCGCGTCTATCGCCTACGATTACATCATGTCGTTCCCAGGATCCTTTGGCGACCATATCCTTCCGGAGAAGACGCACGTTCTTTCACTGAGTTTCCTGGTCGATTCCCTCCGCAGGCTGCGAGGCGGCGTCGCTGGGAATATCGCGTATAACCTGGCCTTGCTCGGCGTACATTGTTCGCTCATTGGGGCCGTCGGCACGGACTTCGAGCCGTACCGGGCGGTGTTCGACGATCTTGGCATCGACATGACCCACGTTATCAACGTGCCCGGCGAGTTGACAGCGTCCGCGTTCATGATGTCGGATTTGCGTAGCAATCAAATTGCCGCGTTTTACCCTGGCGCTTCAAGCCACGCCACTGAGATTGCGATTTCAGAGGTCGCGCGGCGAGCGCGGTATGGCCTCGTCGGCGCCGCCGCCCCAGACACGATGCGCCGGCATGCGGCCGAGATTGCCGGCGCTGGCAGTCGGCTGATTTACGATCCGTCGCAACAGGTCGTGGCGCTATCCTCTGACGATCTGAACGCTGGATTCGACGGCGCCTGGTCCGTCATTGGCAACGACTACGAATACGCAATGATTCAACAAAAGGTTGGACTGTCCATCGAAGATCTGACCGACAAGGTCGAGCTATTTGTCATAACATATGGCGACCAGGGGTCTGAGCTGCGACAAGGCGGACATCGCGTTCGTGTACCAGCGGCGAAGGCCGTGCGTGTTGATGACCCAACGGGTGCGGGCGACGCGTATCGCGCTGGGTTCATCAAGGGTCTCTTGCTTGGCGCCGACCTTGACGTCATCGGGCGCATCGCCGGCCTAACGGCAACATACGCCGTCGAGCACAAAGGCACGCAAGAGCACGTCTTCACACCAGAAGAGTTTGTCACACGGTTCGATACGGCGTTTCCGGACTACGCGGGCGCCGTTGAAGTCAATCAGCTACGGCGGGCCGCTGCCAAAGAATCGTCGTTGTCACGATCGTGATCCGCGGTCACGCGGACGGGTAGAGAGGAACGAGTCAAATGGTGGCCACCGCACCAGGAGCACGTAACTTCGACATCAAGGATCCATCGTTGGCGCCCGATGGCCGCCGGCGCATCGACTGGGCCGGCCGCGAGATGCCGGTGCTCCATCAGATTCGAGCGAGTTTTGCGAAGGAGAAGCCTCTCGCTGGCGTGCGAATGCTCTGCTGTGCTCACATCACGACCGAGACCGCGAATTTGGCGCTGACGTTGAAAGCTGGCGGCGCCGATGCCGTCCTCTGCGCGAGCAATCCGCTCTCGACACAGGATGACGTAGCCGCGGCGCTGGTCGATGAGGGAATCCCCGTCTTCGCGATCAAAGGCGAGGACGGCGAGACCTACGTCCGGCACATCCGCGGCGCCCTGGAGCATCGGCCGCATCTGATTGTGGACGACGGCGCCGACGTCGTGACGATGGTCCACCGGGAATATCGGGATCTCTTGCCAGACATCATCGGGGCAACCGAGGAGACGACGACTGGCATCATTCGCGAGAAAGCGATGGAAAAGGATGGGGCGCTCAAGTTCCCCATCATCGCCGTCAACGATGCCGATACGAAGCATTTCTTCGACAACCGATACGGCACGGGACAGAGCACGATCGACGGTATCCTGCGGGCCACCAATATCCTGCTCGCGGGCAAGACGGTCGTTGTCGCCGGGTACGGTTGGTGCGGCAAAGGAATCGCAATGCGCATGCGCGGCATGGGGGCGCGGGTAATCGTGACGGAGATTGATCCGGTCAAGGCGCTGGAAGCGGCCATGGATGGTTTCGCCGTGATGACCATGGACCGCGCCGCCGCGCACGGCGATCTCTTTGTCACCGCGACCGGCAACATCAACGTCGTTGACCGTCAGCACTTCGCGCAGATGAAGGATGGCGCGATCATGGCGAACTCCGGCCACTTCAATGCCGAGGTCAACCTGACGGCGCTGGAGGAGATGTCCGGCGAGGGACGGCGCACATTACGGCCGTTCGTGGAAGAGTTTCAACTCGCCAAGGATCATCGGCTCATCGTCCTGGGCGAGGGCCGTCTCATCAACCTTGCCGCGGCCGAGGGGCACCCGGCGAGCGTCATGGATATGAGCTTTGCCAATCAAGCGCTCGCGGCCGGGTATCTCGTACGTGACGGCCACTCGCTTGAGCCGCGCGTGTACCGCGTACCAGAAGAGATCGACAAAGAAATCGCGCGGTTGAAGCTCGTCAGCATGGACATCGAAATTGACGAGCTCACGGCTGAGCAGGACCACTATCTCAACTCTTGGGAGTCTGGGTCGTAGCATCCAGCGGTCGTGAACGCGGTGGAATCGTGACGCTAGGGGAATGGGAGCGATGAGTTCGACGTTTAGCGCCGCGGAGCGGACCTTCTTCACATCTGAGTCGGTCACCGAAGGGCATCCGGACAAGGTCTGTGATCAGATTTCGGACGCCGTTCTCGACGCCGTCTTGTCCGAGGATCCGCATGGCCGCGTTGCGTGCGAGACGGCGACGACGACCGGAATGGTCATTGTCTTCGGCGAGATCACGACCAGCACGTATGTCGATGTGCAGGCGCTCGTGCGGGATGTGATTCGCGACATCGGCTATACCAGTTCCGATCAAGGCTTCGATGCCGCCACGTGTGGGGTGGTTGTCTCAATCAAGGAACAAAGCACCGAGATCGCCGACGGCGTCTCTCACGCGCTTGAAACGCGGGGTGTCGAGTCGTCCGACCTCTACGATCTCACCGGCGCCGGCGACCAAGGCATGATGATCGGCTTTGCCTGTCGAGAAACGCCGGAGCTCATGCCCCTGCCCATCGCACTTGCCCATGCGATATGCCGCCAGCTTTCTGTTGCGAGACGCGGCGACGAGTTGCCCTATCTCCGGCCGGACGGCAAGAGCCAGGTGACCGTCGAGTACCGACACGGTCGACCCTATCGAGTCGATACAGTCGTGGTTTCGACCCAACACGCCGCCTCGGTGTCGAACGAACAGATCCGCCGAGACGTAATCAACCAGATCGTGCGCCGCGTCGTGCCGGTAGACCTGCTGGACGATGACACGA
>JBOGUE010000764.1:0-11541 GCA_050695955.1 Thermomicrobiales bacterium
GCCCTGGATCGTCGGGGCGGAGCTGCCGGTAGGGGTCGTGGTCGGTCAAGATGACAAGCGCATCCGCGTCCCGCAGCACGGCGGTGAGGTTCGCTTCAAGCGGCTGGCCGTTCGGCAGCGTCGGCGCATAGGCATCGTGCAGGCGCGTCTGATACCCCCGCTCGGCCAGGCGAAACGCGATCTCGAGCGATGGGCTCTCTCGCAGGTCGTCGACGCCCGCCTTGTAGGCAAGGCCCAGCAGCGCGATGACCGGGTTGTCGATACCCGCCACCGCGCGCTCAATGAGACTCATCACGTACCGGGGCTGATCGTCGTTGACCGTCCGGGCGGTCCGAATCAGGGGCGTCAGGCCCGGGGCAGCGTCGACGATAAACCAGGGATCGACGGCGATGCAGTGTCCGCCAACCCCAGGGCCCGGCTGAAGGATGTTGACCCGCGGATGGCGGTTGGCCAGCGCGATCGCCTCGTGCACGTCGATGCCGATGGTCGCCGCCACCCGACCGAACTCGTTGGCCAGCGCGATGTTGACGTCGCGGTACGTATTCTCCATCAGCTTGACGAGCTCGGCGGTCGTTGCATCGGTGAGGTTGATCTTGCCCCTGACGAACGCACGGTAAAGTTTGTCGCCTGCCCTGGCCGCCTCCGGCGTGTGCCCGCCGATGATGCGGTCGTTCTGCACCAGTTCGGTCAAGATCTGCCCTGGCAGCACGCGCTCTGGGGAGTGGGCGAGGAGGATGTCCTCGCCCACGCGTAAGCCGCTCTCCTCAAGGATCGGGATCAAGTCAAGCGTGGTGCCCGGTGGCGATGTGCTTTCGAGGATCACCAAGTTGCCCGATCGCAGGTGTGGCACAATCGCCCGCGCCGCGCTCCGGACGTAGCCCACGTCGGGCTTGTGCCCGTCGTGACACGGCGTCGGCACCGCCAGAATGAAGGCGTCAGCCGGCGATGGGGTCGTATCGACCTTCAGCCGGCCGGTCGCTACCGCCGCGTGGACAAACGCGGCCAAACCCGACTCCTCGATATGGATCTTGCCGCGGCGCAGCGTCTCGACGACGCGCGGATTAACATCGACGCCGATCACCTGCTTGCCGTGGGTGGCGAACATCGCCGCGGTTGGTAGCCCGATGTAGCCGAGTCCCAAGACACAAATCGACGTGAACGTCGGTACGATCACGTCCGTGCCCCCTCTCTCCGCGAGACGACGTGCTCCAACACGCTACGGAACGCCGCCGCGTGAGTCTCTCGGCGGAAATGCCGCTCCATGTACAGCCGGGCCGCGGCCCCCATCCGCCTGCGAAGCTCCGGATCTTGATGCAACGAACGAATCGCCTGGGCGAAGGCGTCGGGGTCGCCGGGGGGAACGTAGATACCGCCTTGCGCTTCTTCTACGACGTGACGAATGACCCCGTCGATAGCCAGGACCGTCGGGCGGCCACCTGCCATGTACTCAAAGACCTTGTTGGGATACGTCATGGTGAACATAGGGATCTTCATCAAGGTCGCGATGCACACATCGGCCGCCGCGATCACCCCCGGCATCTCGTCTTTCGCCACGGATCCGGCAAACAGCACGTTCGATAGCCCGCGGGCAGCTATTTCCTGTTCGAGACGCGCTCGTTCCATCCCTTCGCCAAACAGGACGACGACGATATCCTTCGTATCCTTCAATCTTTCTGCAGCGTTGATCACCGTCTCAAGGTCGATCGCCTTGCCCAGCGTACCCGCGTACATCACGATGAACTTGTCACCAAGACCAAGCCGCGCGCGGATGGACTCTCCCTTGTCGGCGGGGTTGAACTTTTCGACGGTGACGCCATTGGGCACAAAGCTGATCTTGGACG
The DNA here is from genome assembly GCA_050695955.1 of Thermomicrobiales bacterium. GTDB lineage: Bacteria > Chloroflexota > Chloroflexia > Thermomicrobiales > UBA6265 > JBOGUF01. Next base: position 1,842 of record JBOGUE010000764.1, read on the forward strand.
GCGGTACCCCCTCCGCCACTAGGTGATCTCGGAAGGCGGGCGAGTTGACCAGGATATGGTCGGCCTGCCGATACAGAAACTGCTCGAGCCGCCGAGCCAGCACTTTGAGGACTGCATTTTGCAGAACCCCCATTTCGATCGCGAAATCTGGCCAGAGATCGCGGACCTCGAACACGAAGGGCTTGCGCCGAAGACGCGCGACGAGTAACGCCGTTGGGACTTGAAAAATGGGGGCGCAGGTGCCCATCACGACGTCGATCTGTTGCACGCGCAGACCGGCCCACAGGGAAGTGACTGCAAAGACGTTGAACGCCAAGATCCTCCGGAGGAAGCTCCGGTGGTGGCCCTCAGGAGCGAACGCCCGCAAGATTTCAATGCCGTCGGTCTCCTCCTTGTAGTAGAGACCGCCACGATCGTTGTGAACCTGCTTTCCGGAGTGGTAGTTGATTTGACTACCGACGACGGCCAACTGATCCCCCCTGGCAATCATCCACTTCCCGAACTCGTAGTGACGGTTGGTGGATCCTGGCTCTCGTCCGGATACGAATATCTGGTGAATGAGCAATAGTTTCATGACAACATCGAAATCGCGCGGGACCAGTCCCGGCGTATCGTCGGCGTATTGAAGTACTGATGAAGGTAGAGGATCTTCACGATGCTCCGCCCCACGCGTGTTGATTGAGCGCGCTTCCCGTTGCCAGACCGACGTAGACCGGCGCCGAGAGCGGCTCAATGGACCGCCGCAGCCCCTCGTCAAACGGGACGGACGGCTCGTAGCCAAGTACCCCGCGGGCGGCCGCGATGTCCGCGACCGACTCCAGGATGTCGCCGGGCCTGGCGGGCTCGTCGCGCACAACCGGCGCCACGCGGACGATCTGCGCCATCTGGGCCAGCACTGCCCTAATCGACGTTGGCTGGCCTGATCCAACGTTCAACGTGAAGCCGCCCGCGGCAGGCGCATGCCCCGCGCGCACCATCGCGGTGACGACATCGTCGATATAGACAAAATCGCGCGTTTGGTGGCCGCCACCGTGGAGCGTGATCGGCTCGCCGTTGCGCAATGCGTGCAGGAACTTCGGGATCACGAGCGGAAATCGTGTGTCCGCCGGCTGGTCAGGGCCGTAGACGTTGAACGAGCGCAGGACCACCGTCTCCAGGCCCTGCACGCGGTGAAAAAAACCACAAAGCTGCTCACCGGTCAGTTTGGACATGCCGTACGGCGACTTCGGATCCGTCGGCGTCTCTTCTGATTTGGGAGAGACCGCCGAATCGCCGTAGACCGCCGATGAGGAAGCGAAGACGACCCGGTGGACGCCGGCCTCATGCGCCGCGATCAACACGTTCAACGTGCCCGAGACGTTGACGTCAACCATCTCGCGAAGAATGCAGGCATCGGCCGCCGACGTGCTGATGGCGCCCAGGTGGTAGACAAGCGTCACATCGGCGATCGCCCGGCTCACGGCCAGCTCGTCTCGGAGATCGCCTTCGTGCACCTCGACCTTGTCGCGAAGGGCAGTCATTGCCGCGGCGTGCTTCCGCGAGCACCGGCCAAAAACGCGCACCCGCTCTCCATCGGCCACAAGCCGGGAGACGAGATGCGACCCGATATATCCGCTGCCGCCGGTGACCAGAATCACGCGTGAGACCTTTCCGACACGCTGCCAACAGGCATTTACTGCCCCTGGAATCCGAACACGACCTTCACGGTTCGCATGAGGATCTTGACGTCGAAGGCGAGGCTGGCATTCTTCACGTAGTAAAGATCGTATTCGAGCTTCTTGCCGGTCTGCTCGATCGTGCCGGCATAGCGGTAGCAAACCTGGGCCCAACCAGTCAGCCCCGGTCTCATCCGCGTTCGGATCGCGAAGCCTGGCAGGTGCTCCTCGAGCAGGGCGACATTCTCCGGTCGCTCCGGTCGTGGGCCAATCAGAGACATCTCCCCGCGCAGAATGTTCCAGAGCTGCGGCAGCTCATCGGTCCGGGTGCGACGGAGGAGCCGTCCGACCCGCGTGATCCGGGCGTCGTTAAGCGCCGCATAGACGGCTCCGTGCGCTTCCGCGTCCCGCCGCATCGTGCGAAACTTGTGTATTTGGAAGTGCCTGCCATATCGCCCGACCCGCGTTTGGCGGTAAAAGACCGGCCCGGGTGAATCAATGCGAATGGCGACGGCAATGACCGGAAGCAAGAGCAATGCCACCAGGCCGAGAAGCACCGTGGCTGCAATATCGAGGGAACGTTTAGCCACGGCGTACGTGGTCCGATTTTGGGGCTTGACGAGCGCATCGGCAATCCGCGGCTCGACCGAGAGCAGCTGCAATGGCACACGCTGGAGGAGGCGCGACACAGCATCGACGGCCTCAACAGGCCGCGCAGAATGGATTCGCGGGGCGTCTGCCAAACCGTCACTCATGAGATCATCCGGCGACTCAATGCGGACGATCTGGGCAATCGGCGTGAACCCACGATGAGACGCTCCCAACGCGCTCCACTCATGCAAGACGGCGGCGACCGATTCGGCGAACGAGTCAGAGCCGACGACCACAATCCGATTGGCATGCGTGCCGCCCTGGAAAGACTGGCGATCAACTGATGTTCCAATTGTGAGTTGGCTCATCTCGTCTCAACCCATGTGCCCAGCTTGGCTCGCAAACACAGCGTGGTCAAAGTCTCAGGCATGTGCAGTCTTGATCTTTCTGGCAACGAGCGGCGCCGGCCGCCGGTGCGGCATCGACCTGATTTGGTCGTCATCGGCGGCCGTGTGGACGGCGCCGTCGAGCTTGCTGATCTCGCGCATCACCGCCGCGCGAATCGCTGCTCTGTCGGGTTGGTCGACCGCCTTTGTCAAACGCCCGATCACATGGCGCATCGCGCGCTGTCGCGCCCGCTCGTGGTCGGAGTCCTGGAGAATTCTGATCTTGGCGTGGGGGGTGGTGCGGGCTGCCTCGAAGTTGAGGGAGAGCGATTCCCGCAGCTTCTCACCCGGCCGCAACCCGGTGTAGACGATCTCGATGTCCTCCCCCACCCGCATGCCATACAAGCGGATCATCCGTTCGGCGAGGTCGCGGATCGACACCTCTTCACCCATATCGAGGATGTAGATGACGTTGTCGTCGCCGAAAGCCCCGGCCTGGATGATCAGGCTCGCGGCCTCTGGGATCGTCATGAAGTACCGCATCATCCGCTCGTCGGTGACCGTGACGGGACCTCCCGCCGCGATCTGCTTCTCGAAGAGGGGGATAACGCTGCCGCGACTACCGAGGACGTTCCCGAAGCGCACCGAGCAGGCACTGAGCCCGGTCTCGTGGGCCACGGCGCGCACGGCGAGTTCGGCCAGCCGCTTCGACGCACCCATGACGCTCGACGGCCGCACCGCCTTGTCGGTCGAGACGAGAACGAAACGGGAGACGCCGGCGGCGGCGGAGATGCGGGCCAGCTCGTACGTGCCGATCGTGTTCACCTGCACCGCCTCCGACGGATACTCCTCCATCATCGGCACGTGCTTGTCGGCGGCCGCGTGGAACACGATCTCCGGCATCAGCTCGGCAAAGAGCTGCTCCACCCGCGCCTGGTTGGTGATCGACGCGACGATCGGCACGAAGGGCGCGGCGTTCGGCACGGCCTGCAATGCCTGCTGCAAGTCGAATAGATCACTCTCGTTGACGTCGATCCCATGGACCGAGGCCGGTCCGAACTGGGTTACCTGGCGAGTTAGTTCGCGGCCAATCGAGCCGGCCGCCCCGGTCACGAGCACGCGTCGGCCGGCGAGGAAGTCCCGGCAGCGCTCGACGTCCGGTAGTACGACCGGGCGGCCAAGCATGTCGTCGATCGGGACAGGCTGCGGCGCAACCGACACGCCTCCCCTCAACAGAGCGCCCAGGTCCGGCATCGTCAGGACCCGCGCATCGCTCCGTCGGGCGCGGGCCGCGATCCGGTTGACGACAATCTCCGGCGCCGACGGAATCGCGATCACGACCGTCTCGATCTGCTCGCGACGGACGATGGCGGCGATCGTCTCGGTGTCGCCAAGGACGGGGATGCCGAGCACTCGGGAACCAACCTTATCGGGGTCATCATCGGCAAACGCGACCGGCCACAGGCCCCAGGACGGATTGCGCTGGAGCTCTCGGACGAGCAGCTTTCCGCCTTCGCCGGCGCCGACGAGCAGCGTCGGTTCCAGCCGCGCCGCCGAGGCATCAAGGGGGGGCAGCGCGACGCTGGCGACGGCCGCCGCGTGGCTCGAGATGCCCCCCTGGAGCCCTCCAACCCAACTGAATCCGGTGACGAGGACTCCCCGCGCAACGGTGACGGCGGCGGCGATGCAATCGTGCGCGAGGAGCAATGCGGCCCGCGTGAAGATCCGCGCATCGAGGGCGAGTGAGGTGTGCTTGACGTAGTAGAAGTCGTATTCCATGGCGAGCCGCGTGTCGCGCAGCGTGTCGGTGTACCGGAATCTGACCTGCGCCAGGCTCACGAGCCCGGGACGCACTCGATGGCGACAGGAAAAGAGCGGCAAACTTACCTGGTTCCGGGCGACATCCTCCGGGGACTCCGGCCGCGGCCCGACGAGCGACAAGTCGCCGCGCACGACGTTCCACAGGGCCGGCGCCAGGTTGAGATGCATGCGCCTCAGCAACCGACCAAGCTGGGTGGGCCGCGCTGGCGACTCCTGTGGGCCATCGATGTGAGAACGAAGATCCGTGGTTCGCAGGAGATAGAGCTGGAAGGGGCGGCCGCGCAAGCCAACGCGTGGACCACCAATGATCAGCGGACGACCGCTCTCCGCCCACAGGGCCAAGGCCGCCAAGGCCGCTGGGATGGCCACAACCGGCAGCAACAGCAACGACGCCCCGACGTCGACGAGCCGCTTGATCCGACTGGCTGCTGGGTCCGTGAGGGCCGAAGCGCCAGACTCCGCGGCGAAACAAGGATCCCGGCCGGCAAGATCAGCCGGGATCCGGCCCAGCAGGCGCTCCAGCACCGCGTTTGCTGCCACCAGTGTCACCGTCCGGCCGGTCGCGTCGATGATTGCCGTCGCGGTGCCCTCAAGGTTGGCATCCATCACGACCTCGACGCGGGGATATGCCGCGGCGCGCTCGCGTGCTTCCTGGCAATTCGCAACTCGAATGACCTCTGCACCAGCGTGCGACACCGGCTGCACGATCCCACCGCGACGCCGTCCCGAAAGGATCGCGCCGATGATAGTGAGGTTGGTGCTGGCGCCGACGAGGATGATGGCCGAATGAGGATTGCGAATCCCCGTCAGGGCTTGACGGCCGATCACCAGCCACGCCACGCAACAGATCACCGCAGCGGTCAGCCACCAAGGCCAGGAGAGATACTTTGCGCCGAGCACGACGGTGATCATGGCCGCGGCGGCCGCGGTGCGTTTCCATTCCGCCAGCACGAAGCGTCCAAGGTGGCGTCCCCACCCGTTCCCACCGGACGCGACAAGAGGTCCCGAAGTGTTCACGTGGTCCCCAGGTCCCGGTCGAGCGGTACGCCGCTCTTGTCCCTTTTCCCATTCCGCGGCCGGGTCACCGCGTCAGTTATCGCCGGCAACCTTCCCCGGGGTTACTCGACAATGCCTGTTCGGCCGCGTCCCTCGCTGCATGTCGGGTGCATCCAAGATCGGACCTCCTGGCGCGATCTCAGAGCCCTGTCCAATCTACTCTACCACCTCGAATCAATGCGGTTTATTTTGAAATCACGTTACTCAGCATTATTCTGAGCAACGTAGACATAACAGAAGTTACCAAATAACGCAAACAAGAATGATTTCACAGTACTTATTTCCTATCATCGGATGCGCAATCTGTCCCCCCCCGCTTTCTGCGATCATGTGGCCCAGGTGGGGGGGTTTATTTCGCGCCGCCAAGCGAATATATACAGCGGGTCCACCTGAAAATAGGAAGATATGTCTATCTTGCTCTAGCCAAAACGGGTGATGCGCGATAGAACGCCTATGCCTATTTTGGTAGGCGTTTTTTGCGCCGTCGTCCTAGTCCGATGGGCTGTGTGCTCCGCGTCAACGACACCCATGGCGGTATGCACTCCTAGGCAACGTGCGAGATGTCGGCAGCGCGTATAGAGTATCCTGATGCCCGCGGTCCTGTTGCTGAAGCTAAAGCAGGCGCACCGCCCTGCCCCGCCGCTTCGGGGCGCCTACCGCCGAACCCAGAGACAACTCAGGGACGCGCGAGGGGACAGATGCACAGAACGCGCAGTGCCATCGCAACGGTTGCGACCATCGTCGCATTGACCGCGCTCTCGGCCGCCGTGGCACAGCTGACGCCCCTCCCGCGAGAGATCCAGGCCGCGGCGACAAGGCAGGATGCCGCGGCCGATCCGCTGACTATTCTCCTCATGGGATCCGACGCTCGTCCCGGTGAGCAGATCGACCAAGGGGTGCGGCCAGACGCGCTGGCGGTGCTCCACCTCGATCCCGCGAGTGGCAGTTGCCGCCTGCTCAGCATCCCGCGCGATACCCGCGTCGACGTTGCGGGATACGGGATGACCAAGATCAACCACGCGCTCATGGTCGGTGGCATCCCCCTCCAGCAGCAGACGGTGGAACAGTTCCTCGGCATCGAGGTCGACCATTACGGCCTGATCGACTTTACGGGCACCCAGCAGCTCATCGACGCCATCGGCGGCCTGACCGTCACCAACGATGCCGCATTCACCGTCGGGCCAATGACGTTCGAGGCGGGAACGCTAACGCTCGATGGACCACAGGCTCTCTTGTACGCCCGCTATCGAGGTGGTCCCGACGGCGACTTCGGACGAATCCAACGGCAGCAGGATCTGATCCGCGCCGCCATCGGTCAGCTCGCCGACCAGAGCCCCGCCGACTTGATTACCGCGGTCCTGCCGGCACTCAATGACCACACCCGCACAGATTTGAGCCCGGCAGAGCTCATCTCCCTCGCCGCCACACATCAGGGCACGTGTCATGCAGAGACGATCGAGATGTTCATCCTGGAAGGCAGTGTCGGCGTCTTCTTCGATCCCATGTTCAACGTCGACCTGTCTTATGTCGTCGTCGACGAAACGGAGGTACGGCAAAAGGTTGCCGCGCTGACCGAAGATTGAGGGAGCCACCAGGCAGCGCCGACCGGTTATCCACGCGGACGAGCATTGGGGGGATTCAGTGGATCAGGGATGGTCCATTCAACAAGGCGAGCGCGGCGGCGTGACGCAAGCGAGCGACCCGGCCCTTACCGCCAACGCTGAGACCGCGCGGCGGCGACTCGGCGGCACGGCGTACGTGCCGGAGCCGGCCTTGCCGAACGATGCACCGGCGTCCAACGGCATAGTCCCGCCCGATGGAGTCGGCCCACGGACCAGCACCGCTGCCAAGAGCCCGCGCCGCCGGCATCGGTCGCGACGCTGGTACCGACGGCCGCTCGTGCTCCTTCCCGTCTCTGCGCTGCTGATCGTGGCAGTCGGCAGCGGACTCGTCCTCTTCCAAGCAAGCTCCACGCTCGACAGAATCCACTCGCTCACCACGCCGCCTGCCGTCTTGACGATCTACCTGGCCGATGATGCGGATGAGAACAGCGAACGCGACGAAACGACCCTTCCCGACGACAGTCCGTCCGAGCAGACGACGGACCAGTCGGTCGAGATCGAGACGGGGCCAGCGCAAGATGCGCTGAAGGATGCGGGCATCGGCGGCGAGGGTAGTGGTGTGCTCGGTGGAATCCGCGATCGCGCATCGAGTGTCGGGGATTTCGCTGAAGGCGCTGCCGTTGCCGCCGGAGTGCAGGACGATAACCTGCCGGCGATGAACATCCTCCTCATGGGCGTCGACGCGCGACCGGACGAGGAAATCGACATCGGGACCCGGCCCGATGCGTTGGCCGTGCTCCACCTTGATCCTGCCGACGGTAGTTGCCGGCTCCTCAGCATTCCCCGAGACACCCGCGTCGAGCTGCCCGGGTACGGCCCCACGAAGATCAATCATGCCTTGATGGTTGGCGGCGTTCCCTACCAGCGTCTTGTCGTCGAGCAGTTCCTCGGCATCACGCTTGATCGCTTCGCACTTGTCGATTTTGCCGGCATCACCGCGATGGTCACCGCGGTCGGCGGCGTGACGGTCACCGTCAGCGAGCCGTTCACGGCCGGCGGGATTTCTTTTGACGAGGGCCGGCAACAGTTCACCGGCGAGGAAGCGCTCGTCTACGCCCGGTACCGCGGCGGAGCCGATGGCGACTTCGGGCGCGTCCACAGGCAACAGCAAATCCTCCTGGCCGTCCTGCGGCAAGTCTCAGGCGCGAATCTGGTCAACCTGATCGACGATGCGCTGCCGCTGATCCGCGATCATCTTCGCACCGACCTCAACCCGGCCGAGATGTTGGCGCTCGGTACCTGGTTCCGCGGCTCCTGCACCGAAGAGACGCTCCAGTTGATGTCAATGGACGGCACGATCGCCACCCGCGATGACCCGCTCTTGAAGATGCCTTTGTCCTTTGTCATCGTGGATCCGGCCGAAGTGCGGCGTAAGGTCGACGATCTCCTCCACGGGTCCTGACCGAGGATCGGCGAAGGCGCACCGCCGCTGGCACGTTGGAGACGTCTCTAGTTTCCGCGGGTTATGCCAATGAGTGGCAAGGCATCAATGCGAAGGTAGAACGAGGGGCCGAACTCGTGGGGCGAAGAAGCGTCATCATCATCATTGCCGTCGCCCTCGCGACCAGCGTCGTCGTGGGAGGCATGATCGGACTACTGGCTGGCGGTGATTCGCCCGAGCCCACTATCGGGCGAGCCATTCCAGCAACTAGGATCCCGGCCACACCATCACCAGCGGGCACCGTCAGTCCGGCCGCAACGCCGGCGGCGAATCCCGATCACCGCTCGACTCCAGTTGCTATGCAGCCGATCAATTGAGAGATGGCGCGTAAGACTGGACAAGTCGAGGATGCGCGGACTCCATCGTCGATCTGGTCGTCGGCTTCAACGATTGGCGGGTGGTCGGCGCTGCCGAGACAGGTCGCATTCCACGATAAGGCGCCGCTGGGTGGCGTTCGGCGGCGCTGGGAGAGGTCCCTCGGGCTTGGGATAAGGGTCCACAGACAATCTCAGCCAATCCAATCGGTGCGTCAGAGGATCGTGTGCCGCCGCCCGCGACAGGAGTTGGGCCGGGACCCCCGTACTTCGCCGAGTTGGCCGAAATCTCAGCCAGTTTCGCCGCGTCGGCCACTTTGTGGAGCGGGTTGGCATTGCCGCGTCGACGCTCTCGCCCATTAAGCACGACGAGGTCGCGGTAACGGCGTCAAGGAGATCCGTCCCAGGTGTCGCATTTCCCTCACCGCCGACCTCGCGCGACGTGCTGAACCCGACCTCCTGCTCACTCCCATAGTACGCCGCGTGACCATCAAGTGGACGGAGTTGTGCATCGAGTACGGATCGGGCGTGCGGCAGGATGAGCCCACCACACCGGAGCCGATTCCCCTCGACCCAACATCCGAGGCCGCATATTGTAGGCTGTAGGCACAGGGCTCATCGCCCTCATACCGAGATCCCCAGGGCAATTGCATCTCAAGCAACAGAGGGCGCATCGGTTGTGTTTGGCCATGGAGCGCGGCCGATATCGGCCGTTACGGTGCCGAACCGCTTCGTTCCGCGCCCGAAAACCCAGGCAACCCTCGCGCTCGCTTCGGGTCCTGAGGGGCCAGACCGACGACCTGCGGCCGAACCG
>JBOGUE010000765.1:0-6146 GCA_050695955.1 Thermomicrobiales bacterium
GGCACGGTCGATCGCCTGGTCATCACGGCGTCGGGCGGGCCGTTCCGGGGGCGCTCCGCCGGCGACCTGGCGGACGTCACCGTGGAGCAGGCGCTGGCCCATCCCACCTGGGCCATGGGCGGCAAGATCACGATCGACTCGGCCACAATGATGAATAAGGGGTTAGAACTCATCGAAGCGCGCTGGCTCTTCGACGTTCCTTACGACCGGATCGACATCCTGGTCCATCCCGAGAGCATCATTCACTCGCTCGTCGAGTTTCAGGATGGCAGCCAGATCGCCCAACTCAGCCTGCCGGACATGCGACTGCCGATCCAATACGCGCTCACCTACCCCGATCACCTCCCCGGCCCATGCCGTCGGTTGTCTCTCGCCGAGGTCGGCTCGCTGCACTTCGAGCAGCCCGACGTCGAGCGTTTTCCGGCCTTGCGGCTCGCGCGGGAAGCTGGCCTAGCCGGATCGACCTATCCGACGGTGCTCAGCGCGGCCGACGAGGTTGTCGTTGATGCCTTCGTCGCGGGCCGGATCGCATTTCCGACAATCGCCGAGGTCGTCGATCGTGCGCTCAACGCCCATCAGCCTGAAACCGAATTGTCCTGGGAGTCGATTGCCGCGGCGGACCAATGGGGACGAGAAATTGCCACTGATCTGCTCCAGCGCGTGATGTGAACTTATTCCCGTGCGACTGTCACCGCCGCCACAAACGCCGCACCGGCTGCTTTCAATGCGTCGGCACAGTTTCCCAGCGTCGCGGCGGTGGTCATGACGTCGTCCACTAACACCAGCCGTTGGCCTCCGATGTCATGCCCAAGCTCCACGGCGAATGCGCCGTGAACATTCTCCCGTCGTTGGTCCGCGCCGAGTCCGATCTGATGCCGCGTCGGACGCGTGCGAACCAGAAGATCGGTTGCGACGGGAACGCCGGCGGGAACAGCGATGCTGGCAAGGAGCGCCGATTGATTGAACCCCCGTTCACGCATCCGCTTCGGATGAAGCGGCACGGGCACCAGACCATCGATCGGTTGCATCCCGACCAACAATCCCGCCAGCAATGGCCCGAGCGACTCCGCCCGAGCACGTTCACCCTCGAACTTCATCGCAATGATCGCCCGTCGGATCCAACCGTCGTAGGGAGCAGCCGAGCGTGCCAGGTCAAGGGATGGTGGCAACTCGTGGCACCGGCAGCCGGGTCGACCCAACGGGGAGCCACACCGCGCACACCATGGCGGCGCGAGCAACGGCAACGCCGCCTCGCAATCGGGGCAGACCCACAACCCGCGCCGGCCGCACCCGGCACACCGTCTTGGAAAAATGACCTCCACCAGAAGTTGACCGGCCGGTCGGAATCTGGCGATCATATGCGCCCGGTGTTCGTCAGCTCGACAATCGCGAGATCGCCCACCAGTGGGTCGCCGGCGACGGCCTCTTCGAAACGGTTGGTTGCCTCCACCACCCGCGCGGTCACCTCGTCAGCATCGATCCTCGTGAACCGCCCGTGATCGTAAATGACGGCGCCCGCCACCATGGTCATCACCACGTTCGAACCCGTTTCGGCGTAGACGAGATTCGGCACAAGGTTCCGAGCTGGACGAAGCAATACCGGCGCGAGCGGCGGCCGGGTCAGGTCGAGCAGGATTATGTCCGCCTCTTTCCCCTCCTCCAGGGAACCGACGCGATCGCCGATGCCGAGCGCCCGCGCGCCGTCGATCGTCGCCATGCGCAGCACCTGCCAGGCCGGCAGCGCCAGGGGATCTTCCGCCTTGATCTTCGCGAACATCGCGGTCGCGCGCATCTCCGCGAAGATGTTATGTGAATTGTTCCCCGCCGACTGGTCCGATCCCAGCCCAACCACCCCGCCCGCCGCGCGAAACAGGTTCGCCGGAGGCACGACGCCGTCGATGATGCCGATCGAGTTCGAGCAGCAGACCATCCGCGCCCCTCGCTCCGCCACGAGGCGAACTTCGTCGGGCGTTGCGGTCGAGAGGTGGACGGCGATCAAATCCGGCACCAACAGTCCGATCGAGTCGAGATATGGGATGGCGCGCAAGCCCGCGCGTTGAAGCGTAGCCTGATTCTCACGTTCATCCTGTGCGACGTGGAGGTGGAGAGATGTCTTGCGGTTTCGGGCTTCGTTCTGCATGCGCAAGAGGAGATCGGTCGACATGAAATCGGCCGCATGTGGCCCGAGGACGTAGGTCAAGCGCCCGCCGTCGTAGCCGTTCCACTGATCGAAGAACGCCAGTTCTCGTCGCAGGTTTTCCTCGCCGAAATCACGGTCGAGCGGCGTTGGCTCTCCGGGCGTCCAGCCCGCGGTGAGCCATTCGTCTCGATGGCTCCAATTCAGTTCCGTCACGCCTTCGCACAGCACGGCCCGATTGCCCATGGCGATGTGGCTCTGAACGATCCGGTCCATCGGCCATTCGTAGTCGCCAAAGCTGGTCGTGCCGTTGGCGACGCCCTCCATCAAGGCCAGCATGGTCCAGAGATCGGCGTCCGCCTCGTCCACGTGCTGGGTGATCGGTCCATACGCTCCGGCCATCCACGGCTTCACTTCTTGCGCCCAGCCACGGGCGACGGTCGCCGCCGAGTGGATGTGCGCGTCAATCAACCCAGGCATCACGAGACGCCCGGTCGCGTCGATGACGTGACGCGCGCGGTCATTGCCTTCGACATGTGTGCGCGGTCCAACCGCGACAATCGTTCGACCCTCGATGGCGACCGCGCCGTCCGCAACGAACCCGGCGCCTTCTCCGGACATCGTCAGCAGGTGCCCACCGGCGATCAATGTGTCGTACATTCACGCTCCTCGACACACAATTGGATTGCCAGGGGAGCATCATAGCTGGCATCGGCCCGATTTGTTATGCGGCGGTCATTGCGCGCACAATTCCCCGTGGAGACAAAGGATGACATCATCGTGACGATCGCCGCCCCGATTCCACTTTCAACCGATGAGCTGCTCTACGGTTCCGATCCGACCCCGCGGATCATCGCCGTCGAATTCGCAACCCCGGACCGGATCACCGTGATGATCCGCAATGCCGACGGCGCGATCGAGACAATCGAGGAGACCTTGCAACCGTGGTTGCTCGCCGCCCGGCATGAGCCGTGGAGCAACCTCCGACCGGCGCCATACATTGAGGAACTCGCCGGCGACCACCCACTGCGCTATTTGGTCAGCTTCGACACATGGCACGCATGGTCGGACGCAACGCGAGCGGCGAGAGAATCTGGCGAACGGTCGTATCGCGTCAGCTCCGCCGTCGAGCAATACCTGATGCGCGCCGGCAAGACGCTCTTCAAGGACATGATCTACGACGACCTTGTTCGCCTCCAGTTAGACATCGAGACACTAGGACTCGACCCTAGTCTGGAGGCAGCGCAGGTTGTGATGATCGCCCTCCGCCGCGGCGACGGCCATGAAGAAATCCTCACGCTCGCAGAGGACGAGGGATTCCTGATCGAGCGGCTCAACGAGCGGATTCGCGCCCTCGACCCAGACGTCATCGAAGGACACAACATCTTCAACTTCGATATTCCATTTCTCGCCTCGCGTGCGGCGCGATCAGGCATCGAGCTGCGCTGGGGTCGCGACGGCTCGACCGTCTGGATCGGCTCGGGCCAGCAGCGGTTCAAAGTGGCCGCGCTCACGCTTCCTTTTACGCCATGCGCCGTATATGGGCGCCACGTCGTCGATACTTATCAGCAGATCCAGCGATACGACACCGGCGGCAATCTCACCAGCTATGGCCTCAAGAACGCGGTCGAAGCGCTTGGCCTGACGCGGCCCGATCGCGAGTTCGTTCCCGGCGAGCAGATCGCGCGGACCTGGCGATCCGATCCGACCCGTCTCCAACGGTACGCGCTCGACGATGTGCGTGATGTTGACACGCTCTCTCGTTTAGCGATGCCGACCGAGTTTTACCAGTCCCAACTGTTGCCCCGGTCCCTGCAGCGCGTGGCAACGGGTGGGCCGGGCGAAAAGATCAACGACCTAATGGTGCGCGCCTATCTCCTCCAACATCACAGCGTGCCAATGCCGAGCCAGGCGCGGGATTATCCCGGCGGGCACACCGAGCTCATCGAAACGGGGATGTTCCGCCCGGTCGTCAAGTGCGACGTCGAGAGTCTCTATCCGTCGATTATGCTGCAAGAACAGGTGACGTCACGGTCGGATACGCTCGGCGCGTACCTGCCAATGCTGCGTGATCTGACCCGCCGCCGGCTCGACGCCAAGAGTCAAAGCCGCCGCACCCTCGGCGCTGAGCAGGCAATGTGGGACGGGATGCAGGGCAGCTTCAAGGTTCTCATCAATTCCTTCTATGGCTACCTCGGCTATGGCCGCGGCATGTTCAATGACTACGACGCCGCCGAACAGGTGACGCGGTCCGGCCATCGCATCATCCGGCAGACGGTTGAAGCGCTGCGGGAGACAGGCGCCCAGCCGATTGAGGTCGACACCGACGGCGTCTACTTCGTGCCGCCGCCCGACATCCAGGGTGAAGACGCCGAAATCGCGTATATCGAGCGCATTGGGGCTCAGCTTCCGGCAGGGATCCGGCTCGCCCACGACGGGCGATACCGCGCCATGCTATCGCTCCGCCTCAAGACATATGGCCTGCTCACCGAGGACGATCGCGTCATCCTGAAGGGTAGCGCCCTGCGCAACCGGCGCATGGAGCCGTGCTTCCGCGCGTTCCTGCGCGACGCCACCCGCGATTTTCTGATCGACGGCCGAGACGAGGCGCGGGAGCGCTATTTCCGCCTTGCCGAGCGCATCCGGAATCGCGTGCTGGACGTGCGCGAGTTCAGCCAATGGGCGATGCTGCACGACGACACGCTTGCCAACCAGCCACGACTGAAGCGGCTTGTCGAGCGGCTGCCTTCCCACATTCGATCAGGCGAACGCATCGAGATCTTTGAACGCCAAGACGGCGAGTTGGCGCTGGTTGAGGAGTATCAGACGGACGAGAATGTGCCGTACCTTCTCCGTCGTCTCTTTGAGACCGCCGCCCGTTTTCAAACCCTGTTCGACACAGAGGCAGCGTTCCAAGCGTTCTTTCCCCGCCTCTCGCCGCGTACCGACCTTGACTCAGCTCGCCAACAGGAAGCGGCACATCAGCTCGGCCTCTTTTGATGCGACCGTCAGGCCTCGGCCGGCCGTGCCTGGACACATTGACGAGCACGCGATGCCGTCCCGTGATGCCCATCAATGAACCCACAAGAGGAATCTGGCATGAACAGTGTCCAACCGAATGTCGTATTGCCACGCTGGCTAAAGCCAATGAATAGAGTCTTTGTCGCGTTGCAGCGCCGCGGTTTGAGCTTGGGCGGCATGCACGTCTTGACCGTGATCGGTCGCCGCAGCGGCAAGCCACGAACGACACCGATCTCGGTGATGACATGGAATGGAGAGCGCTACATCGTCGGCGGTTTCCCCGGAGCCGATTGGGTGGCCAACGCCCGCGTGGCCGGAACCGGCACGCTCGCAAGCGGCAAGCGAAAGGAACTCGTCCGGTTGGTCGAGTTGCCGACCGACGAGGCGGGGCCGGTGCTGCGGGCGTTCCCCACCGAAGTACCGAGCGGCGTGCCGATGATGGCCAAAGCAGGCGTCGTGAACTTGGGCACGCCCGAAGAGTTTGAGGCACTTGCCGGCCACTGCGCGGTCTTCCGCGTCGAGCTGGCCTGACCTGAGGACTTGCGCATACACAAAGACGCCCGCCGGCGCGATTGCCAACGGGCGTCGAAAGCTATTTATTCGTGTTTGTGGTAGCGGGGGAGGGATTCGAACCCCCGACCTTTGGGTTATGAGCCCAACGAGCTGCCGCTGCTCCACCCCGCGCCGACCGTCAGTATAGCTTAAATCCATCCTCGAGGGTAGCGACCCGGCCTCGGTTGCGTCCAGAAGCCGGTCACGGGCAAGGAGGAGGACGGGGAACTATCCTGGCGGTGCTACTGTGCGTCAGCGACCCACCCCGCCAGGAGGTTCCCCGTGGACGTGATGATCGTCGTTCCGGTGGTCATCCCGGATGAACCGCTACCCTTGGCCGACTTGGAGGGTCGCGTCGAGGCATGGGGGCACGCGCTGATGCGCCAGGCGTTGGCCGCCGCGTGGGAGGCGCAGGCCCCGCGGCGTCCCACCCCGT
>JBOGUE010000766.1:0-7330 GCA_050695955.1 Thermomicrobiales bacterium
GCGATGCGGTCGCCGTCACCGTCCTCCGCGGCGGCGAGTCGCGCGTTTTCACCGTCGTCCCCACGGAGCGGGCGTGAGCGAGCGGGAAACCGCCGCCGGGGAACCGGCGCGGACGATTCGGGTGCTGGGAGTCGCCGGCTACCCGGCCGTTCGCGCCGGCCTCGGCGCGCTCCTGTCCCAGGACGCCGAGATCGCACCCGTCCCGGCCCCGCCACCCGGAGCGGTCTCGGGACCGGGACTTGACGCTTCACCCGACGTCATCGTCCTCGACGCTGGCAGTGGCGCCGACCTCATTGACGAGATTGGGGAGCACTATCCGCAAGCGCCCTTGGTTCTGCTCGGCGCCGACCCGACCGTCGACGGCCCCGGCCTCGGCCCCGACCCGGTCGCCTACCTCGCCCCGGACGTCGACGCCGTTGCCCTCGCCGCGGCCGTCCGTGCCGTCGCCGCGGGGCTGACCGTGATCGACCCCGATCTCGTTGGCGCCGCCGGCATCCACGCCCACGCCGAACAACCCTCGATGACGACGCCATTGTTGGGAGCGGGCGAGGCGCTCACGGCTCGCGAGCGGGAGGTCCTCGCCCTCGTCGCCTCCGGACTCCCGAACAAGGCGATCGCCCGCGAACTGGGCATTAGCGAGCACACCGCCAAGTTCCACGTCGGCTCGCTCTTGGCAAAGCTCGGCGCCGGCAGCCGCACCGAAGCGGTGACGATCGCCACGCGCCGCGGGTTGCTGGCGGTATAGCTTTCGTTGGGGTATTCAATTACAGCGGGTCAGGCAATCCTAGCAGATCTCTCCGCTGCAACCCGCCCTCCCGATCCAGGAGGACCAGCGCATCCTGAGCGCTACCGGGGTTCGCGGTCAATTCGACGATGGCCGTCACCAACCGGCGCCGCGCGCCCTCCGGATCGCGATAGACCCGGCTTCCGGCGACAAGTTTGCGCGCCCCGGCATCCTCGTACTTGCCCCAGACAACCAACCAGCCTGTCTGCACGGAGGCGATATCGACGTACCGGCTATGGTCTTTCCAAGTGAATTCCAGACGCGCATCGACCGCATCGGGATGCTGCAAGACCTCGCCCTCCTGATTGATGCTATAATAGCCATCAAATTCGTCATCAACGGTGCCAACACCGAAGGAGATCCCGTGGCGACTGACGTTACTCGGACCACGCTTTCCCTACCCACAACGCTGCTCGAAAAGGTCGATGAGGCCGTGCGTTCCCGGAAAGTTAGCAGCCGGAATGCATTCGTTGCGAATGCGATCAGGCGAGCGCTCATCGCGCAGGAAGAAGCCGAGATCGACGCCGATTTTGCATTGATGGCCACGGATGACGACTATCGAGCGGAAGTAGCGCGCATCAGCGCAGAATTCGCAACAGCCGATTGGGAAGCCTTCCAGCTTGGCGAATCGGCTCGATGAGTACAGGCAACGCATCTCCGTCCGGCATCCGCAGAGGCGAGGTCTACGATGCCCGACTCGATCCAGTCGAGGGCTCGGAGCAAGGCGGGACTCGTCCCGTCGTCGTCGTCAGTAGAAATGCGATCAATGAGGCAAGTGACGTTCTCCTCATCGTGCCTTGCACAAGCTATCGTCGCCAGCGGGTCTATCGAAGCCAAGTCATCCTCGCGGCGCCCGACGGAGGGTTGACCGTTGATTCCGTGGCCATGGGCGAGCAAGTACGCACACTCTCGAAGTCGCGCATCGTACGCCGATGCGGGCTGCTGTCATCGCGATCGGTTGCTCAGATCGAGCGGGCATTGATGATCGCCCTAGGTCTTTCACGGTTCCACGCATAGCTAACGGCTGATAGCTGACGGCTGATAGCTAATCGCTCGCTATTGCGACTTGCGCGGGTCGAGCGCGTCACGCAGGCCGTCGCCGATATAGTTGATTGAGAGCACCGTGATGAAGATGAAGATGCCGGGGACCAGCGCCTCGTGCGGCGAAAGCTGAATGTAGTCCTTCGCCTCGAAGAGCATCCGGCCCCAGGTCGGCACGTCTGAAGGGAAGCCGAGACCAAGGAACGACAGCGTCGACTCGGTGATGATCGCCGAACCGACCTCGAGCGTCGCCGCCACGATGATCGGGCTCATCACGTTCGGCAGGATGTGCCGGGTGATCAACGATGAGCGCACGGCCCCGATCGACCGCGCCGCCTCGACGAACTCTTTCTCCTTCACCGAGAGGAAACTCGCCCGCACCAAGCGCGCGGTCGACATCCAGGCCAGCGCCGCGATCACCAACACGATCAGCAAGAAGATGCCGAGGTTGCCGTTGTTGAAGCGGTCGTCGAAAAAGTTGTACATCGAGTCTCGGAAGAGGAAGCTGACCAGCAGCAGCAGCGGCAGCGCCGGCAGGCTAAGGAACATGTCGGTGAGGCGCATCAGCAAACTGTCGGTAAAGCCGCCGAAGAAGCCCGCGATCGCGCCGATCGCGGTGCCGATCAGGATCGCCACGAACGCCGCGGAGACGCCGACGGCCAGCGAGACTCGACCGCCCCAGAGAATGCGGGCAAGGATGTCCTGACCCAACGAATCGGTCCCGAATGGGTGCTCCATGCTAAAGGTCGCGCTCTGGACCGTGAAGTCGATGTCGTCGATTTCCTTCCCGTAGACCAACGACCCCATCGTCGTCGCCACGATCAGGAACAGGAAGATAACGGTACCCGCCATCGCCAGCCGGTGTTTGCGGAACTGGCGCCAGGCATTGTTCCATAGCGACCGCTGCTTACGCAGTTGATCCTGATCGTACCGAGCCAGTCCGCGGGGCGCTCCGGCGATCGCCTGCCCCGCCACTCCTCGCGCTCCAGCTACGCCACCCGGCGGTAATTTGATTTCGGCCTGCTGCGACATTGCTGTCCTCCCCGGTACGGGCATCGTCGTCCGGTCCAGGTTTCCGTTACCTACGTGTATTTAATCCGCGGGTCGAGTACGGCGTACAGCACGTCGGCGATGACGTTGAACACGACGATCAGGATCGATATCCCGAACGCGATCGCCATCACCGTCGGCACGTCCGCGCTCTGGATCGAGCTGATCAGCAGCGAGCCGATCCCCGGGATGCTGAAGATCTGCTCCGTCACGACCGCACCGCCGAAGATCGCCGGGACCTGCAAGGCAATGATCGTTACCACCGGGATCATCGCGTTGCGCATGGCGTGCGCGATGACCACCGTCTGATCTCTCAGGCCCTTCGCCCGCGCGGTTCGAACGTAATCCTGATTGATCACTTCGAGCATCGAGGCGCGGACGAATCGGGTCAGCGTCGCCGACCCGAACAAGCCGAGCACAACGACGGGCATGATCGACTGTTTGATATTCGGCCAGAGCCCTGAGGTCGTTGAGTCGAAGATAAAGGGGAACCAGTTGAGCTTGACGCTGAAGACAATGATCATCAGCAGGCCGGTGAAGAAGGTCGGCAAGCTGAAGCCGAGGAATGCGAACGTCGTCGCGAATTGGTCGAAAAGGGAGTATTGCTTGAGCGCGGAGATGACGCCGACCGGGATCGCGATCATCAACCCGAGGAGT
This sequence comes from Thermomicrobiales bacterium, assembly GCA_050695955.1. GTDB lineage: Bacteria > Chloroflexota > Chloroflexia > Thermomicrobiales > UBA6265 > JBOGUF01. The sequence goes on from JBOGUE010000766.1 coordinate 3,533, forward strand.
TGCGCCGAGCCGAGGATGGCGATCGTGACCGGCAGCCGCCCCAGCACGTATTCGCTCACCGGGCTGCGCGAGGTGTAGGAGACGCCCCAGTTGCCTTGCGCATATTCCGTCGCCCAGCGCGTGTACTGCACATGGATCGGGTCGTTGATGCCGAGCTGGTCGGCTAGGCGCTGCCGCAATTCGGGCGGAACGTTGGGGTTGTTGGCGAACCCGGAGAGCGGATCGCCGGGGGCCAACGCCAGGATCGAAAAGACCACCATGCTGATGACCACCAGGGTGATGACTGAAATCAGCCCCCGGCGAATCAGGTATCGTCCCATGGTCGTTCCCTCTTCCTAACCGCAACGATACCGCGGGTCCCGCGCGCCGCGTCCACGGCGACCGGCGCTGCCGGTCATCATCCAGCTTCCAGCGGGTCGGTCAGGTTTGCCAGCACCGCGATGCCTCTGGAATCGGGTCCTGCCGCCCTATCCGGCGTCGACCGTCGCGAACGCTCTGTTCTCCTAGTACGTCTATCGGCCTCGTTTGGGCTGGCCAATGCTACGTAACAGTCCGAACCACTGTCAAGGAACGTGCCAAGACGACGGGCGGCAAGGGCGGCAAGGCGGCAAGGCGGCAGGATCACAATTGCGGGCGTCAGCGATACGTCCGATGCGCGTATTGTCGCGAGTCGCGCGCTCCGCGTCTGGCGGTTTTCGGACAAGCGTTGCCACTGGCGTGTTCCGCCGTCACGGCTGTCACCGCGGATGGTACACTCTCCGGTCGCGCGGCGCATGCCGTGCTCCGGCGGGCGCTGCGTTTGTCTGCGCGGAATCTGCAACGGGCAGGACAAGGAAGTAGGATCAGGAGGCGGCCGATGGCCGATCTGATGCTGAGGGCCGAACCGCGCACGGTTGTCGGCAAGAAAGTCAAACAACTCCGCCGGGACGGCAAAGTTCCCGGCGTCGTCTATGGACCCGTCATCGAGGGAACGGTCCAAGTCTCAGTCGACCGCAAGGAACTTGAGAAGTTCTATTGGGCCCATGGCCACTCCGCGCTCTTCACGCTGGAGTGGGACGGCGGCGCCGAGCAGGTCTTCATTCGCGAGGTGCAGCTCGAACCGGTCAAGCGTTCACCCCTGCACGTCGACTTCTTTGCTCCCAATATGCAAATGGAATTGACCGCAATGGTGCAGGTTGTCCTGCACCACCTGTCCGGTGACGCCGAGGGCGTGCTCAACCACGTCCGCAACGAGGTCGAGGTTCGGGCCATGCCCGCGACCCTGCCGCACCAAATCGATGCCGACGCTTCCCACCTGCGGGCCGTCGGCGATGTGCTGCGAGCGAGCGATCTGACGATGCCACCAGGCGTCGTCCTCATCACCGACGGCGAAGAAGCCATCGCCCTCCTCTCCGCCGAAGCGCTGCGTGAGCTCGAGGAGGCCGAAGCCGCCGAAGCCGCCGAAGCCGTCACCGAGGAAGGCGAGGCCGCTGCCCAAGCAGCCGAGGGCGAACCCGCCGAAGATCGGGAGTCCTAGACGCTTCCTAGAACAACCAGACGCACAACGAAGCCCGGCCAATGGGCCGGGCTTCTTGCTACTACCGTCATCGGTTAGTCCGCCGAAACTGCCGCCACGGCCTTCTCTGCCAAGATATCCTTCACCTCGCCGGCCAACATCCGGATCGCTCGCCGCACGCGATCGTCGTCCACGTGCGCCGGGTAGAGGTTCGCTAGGAACAGGTCGACGCCGAGCGCGCGGTGCGCCTGCCAGATGCCGTCGGCCACCGTCCGCGGGCCGCCGGCGATAAAGGCCTCCCGCCGCAGCAAATCTTCCAACTCGCGTGCCGCCGTCGCCTTGCGATCCGCCCGGCTCCCCTCCCCCGCCCCGTGCAGTTCCTTGAGCGCCACCAGATCGTCGATCATCTCGGCTCGCGCCCGATCGTCTGACTCCGCGAGGTAGACGTGCCGCATCAGGGCGATCCGGCCGCTGGCGGCCGACGGCGCGGCCTCCTCCGTCGCCTGCTCAAAGGCCACGCGCCCGGCCTTGAAGGCGGCCGTTGCCGGCACCAGGTCGCGCATCGGTGCGAACCCGACCGCCAGGTGCATCCCGTGCGCACCCGCCCAGCTCGTCGCGGCCGGCTGAGTGCCGGCAAACCATAACGGCGGGTGTGGCTCCTGCCATGGCAAGGGGTGGATCGCCACGTCCTGCAGCGTGTGGTGCGCGCTCACCAGCGAGATTTTGCCGCCGCTCCACAGCGCTCGCATGATCATCAGGCGTTCCTGGAAGATCTCGATGCGCTTGGCAGGATCGACTCCGAGCGCGATCAACTCCTCCGGCCGATGGCCCAACCCGAGTCCGACCTCCAACCGCCCGTCACAAAGCTGGTCGAGGACCGCGACTTCCTCCGCCAGCGCCGCCGCCGCATGGATCGGCAGCGTGTATGCCAGCACACCCAGCCGGATCTGCCGTGTCCGCTGCGATGCGGCGCCTAGCCACGCTCCGGGCGCAGGACAACGGTACGTCTGCATAAAGTGCCGTTCGGCCGTGAAGGCAAAGCGCAGACCAAGCTCGTCCGCCAGCGCCAGATGGTCGAGCCGCCGCCGATAGACCGCGGCGTGCCCCTCCTGGTCCGTCGGATCGATCTGGTGAATGTCAAAGAGTCCAAGATCCATAAACTCTCAGCTCTCAGCTCTCAGCTTTCCGCATTGAAGTCAGTCCCTTCGATTCGAAGATACGTCGCGGCCGATGCCGCGCCAATTCGCTGATAGTTCATAGCTCATAGCTGAAAGCTGAAAGCTCGTTAGGACGCACGAAGGGCCGGTCCAGTGGACCGGCCCTGTCGCACATGGGCATCACGGCTGCCGTGAGCTAAAAGCTCGCGGCCTCCACCGTGACGCCCATTAGACCGTGACTACTCATGGGCATCACCTCCTTTACCCTGTGCGGAACTACCGACAACGGGACTCAAGGATCGCGGCCCAGAGGCGTTAGCATTCTTCCTGGACCACCCGCAGGCAGCCTACCATGATCCCGAAACAGCGTCAATGGCAATACAACAGTTCCCAGCAGTCCAGCATTCGCCGCCCTCGACCCCGGCGCTGACGCCACCACCGCGGCCCGAAGGTGTCCGCTACGTGTCGCGATCAACCAGCTGGGATAATCAACTGCTGCCCCACGTAGATACTGTTGGGATCCTCGATTCCATTGGCGGCCCGCAATGCCTCTTGCGTCACGCCGAACTCCGAGGCAATGCTGGACAGGCTGTCGCCCGGCTGGACGACGTACGTTTGTTCGCCCGTTACCGGCGTCGGCGTGGTGGGCGCCGGGGTGCCCGGCGTCGGCGTGACGATCACGAAGCGGTCGTTTGGGGTGGGCGTAGGATCGGGGTCGTCGGCGCCGCGGCTGCACCCGGCGCCGAGAAGCAGCAACACAAGGCAGAGGACGGCCAAGCCAGCCGCGCGGACCGGCCGGTCGCGCCAAGCGTCGGCACGCAAAACGCCCGGCCATCTCCTCATCGCCGCGTCTATCGGCCCTTACCGGACGGCCAACGCCTGGTCGGGCCAGACGTAGCGGTCGGGCATCCGGTTCGCCAGCGACGGCACCTGCCGCCGCACCGTTTGCACATAGCCCTGATCGATGTCGGCCGCAATCACCGTTTCGAGGTCAGACGCGGTTGCCACCACCGTGCCCCACGGATCCACGATCAACGAGCGACCGTAACACCACTTGCCGGACGAGTCACTTCCGACCTGACCGGGAGCAACCATGTAGACGCCGTTCTCGATCGCCCGCGCCCGAATCAGCACCTCCCAGTGGTC
>JBOGUE010000767.1:0-4658 GCA_050695955.1 Thermomicrobiales bacterium
GGCGAATCCCGCTTCCTCGAAGCCAATCAGTCGGCCTCCAATATCGTTTGAATCGCCCAAATCGACTCTACAGACGCCCAACGCATCGCCGATCGCCCTCTGGCCGACCAGCAGGCGGCGCTCATGGAACTCGGTGCCTTCACCCCCCATTCCGACGCCGCATGGGGCCTCGGTGACACCGCCCCCGGCGAAGCAAGCGACCGCCTTGCCGCATCCCCCACGGTCCCCGACGATGACCTTGCCAGCAAACGATCCTCCTACGACCCCGCGACCCAGGACGCCCACTAACCACCTCCCAATTCCGGCTACCATATCGCCAGCGCGTCATCCCCAACGCCGCGTGACGTCATTCCAGTGAGAGTACTCGAGTGGGAGTGGTGCGGAATATGGCAGCAACAGATCAGGTGACCAAGCGTGCCGTGCACCTTGACGTCGGTCGCCTTCGCGCCGAGACCCCCGGCTGCGCCAACGTCGTTCATTTCAACCACGCCGGCGCCTCGCTCATCCCCCAACCCGTCCTCGACGTCGTCATCGACCACCTCCAGCGCGAAGCCGCAACCGGCGGCTACGAAGCCGCCCACGAGGCCGAGAATCGGCTCGAAGCGGTCTACGATTCGATTGCCCGACTCATCTCCGCCAAGCCGCACGAGATCGCAGTCGTCGAGAACGCCACCCGGGCTTGGGACATGGCTTTCTACGCCATCCCATTTCAGCCGGGCGACCGCATTCTCACCTCCGTTGCCGAGTACGCCAGTAACGTCCTCGCCTTTCTTCAGGTCGCCCAACGCGGCGTCGACGTCGAGGTCGTTCCCAATGACGAATACGGCCAGCTTTCAATGACCGCCCTCGCCACAATGCTCGACCACCGCGTCAAACTGATCGCCGTCTCCCACATGCCGACCAACGGCGGACTCATCCAACCGGCGGCGGCAATCGGCCAACTGGCTCGCGCGGCCGGCGCGCTCTACCTCCTCGACGCCTGCCAAACCGTCGGCCAGTTGCCGGTCGACGTCGAGGAAATCGACTGCGACATGCTCTCCGCCACCAGCCGCAAGTATCTGCGTGGTCCGCGCGGCGCCGGCTTCCTCTACGTCCGCGAATCGGTCATCGCCCGCCTCGTCCCACCCTTCCTCGATCTCCACGCCGCCCGCTGGGTCGCCCGCGACCGCTATGAGATCCGGCCCGACGCTCGCCGCTTCGAAAACTGGGAAGCGAACATCGCCGCCAAGCTCGGCATGGGCGCCGCGGTCGACTACGCCCTCGCCCTAGGTCTCGACGCCATCTGGGACCGCGTCCATCGGCAGGCCGCACTTCTCCGCTATCAGCTCTCACACATCCCCGGCGTCACCGTCCACGACCTCGGTGAACACAAAGGCGGCATCGTCACTTTCACCGTCGCCGACCACCCCGCGCCCGCCGTCGTTGCCGCCCTCCGTTCGCAATCGATCAACACCAATACCTCCACCATCGCCAGCACCCGCTACGACATGGAAGACCGGGATCTAGCAGAGCTTGTGCGCGCCTCCGTCCACTACATCACCACGGACGAGGAGTGCACGCGGCTTGCCGAAGCCGTTTCGACTTTGCCGAAGTAGCTCGTGATGGCGGATTACTAGGTGTTGCAGATTGCATGGATGCGGTATAGGGCGAGGGCGAGCCAACGGCCCGTCGGTTCCACGATCATCGACAATCGACCATCGCCGCGCGGGGCTGACGAGCCCACGCACCCCCCGTAACTCGGCTGAAAAAAGCACGATGTTCTCCGCCGGCTGCAGCCGGGTTAGCTGGATCCGGCGTCCAGCCCGGAGCCATGAGCTCCGGGCGACGCCAGCACGCAACGGCAACGCACGAAATGGACCACGCGTCCCTCAGGCGTTCGACTGCCCCTCTTGCCTCATGTGTGCTGATATGGTGCCTAGCAAGCGGCACATGCGGCGAGGGTGCGGGTCTGGGCCGCGCCGCACGTCGCCCCGCTCGGGTCCAGCCGTCATCCCGACCCCGGTTGCCGTGTCCAGGTGCTCCCGCCCCCGCGGGAGCGCACCGCCCTCTCACACATGACAGGGCGAGTGGCCCAACCGGATTCCACCAGGCACGCGCGTTCGTGCCGCGTCTCCTCACCCAGCGTGCTCAGCTGATCACCCGAGCGATCGCCCGACTCAATGGCCCACGCCGCTCGAAGGCAGTCGGATTCATCCGACTTCCGGGAATGAGCCCGGTATTTCAATGCCGGGCGGGGTCCGACGACCACACCCGTCCGATTCCCGGGCGGCGCCGACGACCACACCGCTCCGATCCTACCGGGCGGCGCCCGTATATTGACGCGCCGCGCTAATGTACGAGCATCGCCCAACAGCCTCGATCATCCGATCAATGCCCCGAACGCCAAGCGCCAAGCGCCGAACGCTTCGTTGCAATTCCTCAACCCCGCTCATAGGATGTACGTACACCCGTTCGACCTCCGCCCCGTGAGTGGGAAAGTCGCCCCTGTGACTGGAAGGACAGATGAGCGGAGTCAATGGACAGCCACCGGCAGTGTGCGGACGCGTTGTCGTGCTCGCGGCGACGCAACACGGACTTTTTCTCTTTCACGGCGACGACGAACGATCAAGTTGGGAACGTTCCGGACCTTTCCTGCCCGACTTCGACGTCAACCACGCCGCCTACGATCCCCGGGACGGCGCGATATGGGCGGCGGCGAATAACGGCGAAGCGCGCGTCTACCGCAGCCCAAACTTCGGGCAGTCCTGGGACGCCATGGGTTCGCCCTTCGACGCCCACTCCGTCTGGCACGTCGAACCGGGACGAACCGAGCGACAAGGCGAGGTCTTCGTAGGCGTCAAGCCGGCCGCCCTCTATCGCTCGGCGGATGGCGGTGACACCTGGACGGCGGTCGATGGGTTGAACAACCACGAATCTCGTCCCGAGTGGTGGGAAGGCGGCGGCGGTCTCTGCCTCCACACTATCATCATCCCTCCTGGTTGCAACGGCCGCATATACGCCGGCATCTCGGTCGCCGGTCTCTTCCGCTCCGACGATGACGGCGCGTCCTGGACGCCGATGAACGAGGGCGTCGTCTCCTTCGCGGATCAAATGCCCGATCCGGTCGTCCATCGAGGCGTCCACCGCTGTGTCCACAAGGCCGTGGTGCATCCAACCAAGCCGGACGTGATGTTTCAGCAGAACCACTTGGGTGTTTACCGATCGTACGACGCCGGCGAAAACTGGACGAGTATCAACGATGGGCTCCCATCGAACTTCGGTTTCCCGATCGCTATCGGCGCTGGCGATCAACCGTCGATCTTCGTCATCCCCGCCGACGGGGAAAGACTCCCCATACGTACCAAGGGGCGGCTCTCCGTCTGGCGTTCCGACGACGACGGCGAGTCGTGGTTCGAGGCCGCCGAGGGCCTGCCCAAAGGCGAGCACAACGTCCTGCGCGAGGCGATGGCGACCGACGACCGCACGCCCACCGGCGTCTACCTCGGCAGCCAGGACGGCGTCCTCCACGCCAGCGTCGACGGCGGCACGTCCTATCGCACCATCGCCGCCGACCTCCCCGCCGTCCGCTCGATCAAAATCGCCTATGCCGTCTGACTGTCGCGACGGAAGGCGCGACTCGGGTAGAGGCGAATCTGTCCGCGGAAACGAATCCCCGCGGTGAACTCCGCCACCTACGACGTCCTTCCGGCTGTGGCAATCGCCGCTCGTGATCACAGTCCCGGAGGGATGTCGTAGGTTCAGCCCATGGTTGCTAATCTTGGGAAACGATCTTGATCGCTAAAACTCGATCACGGCCTTGATACCACCCGTGCTCGCCTCCCGAATGCGCGCAAAATCGTCGAATCCGCGCAGCCGGTGCGTGATGAAGCGTTCCGTTAATCCGGGCCATAGTTCTTCGAACCAGTCGAAGTGCTCAACCCCGGCGACGAAATCCTCGTGCGCCGAGTTGACGCTGCCCACCATCACCTTATTGCCGAGCACGAACTCCCGGTTGATCTGGGCGGCTGGAATCTCCAGCCGCTCGTTGCCGCCGGTCAAGCTGAGCAAAACCAACACCCCGTTGCCCCCCAGCATCGACATCGCTTGAAACGCCGGCTCGCTCACGCCCGTACATTCGAAGACGAGGTCGATGTTCGGCAGGTCGGTTGCAAGCTCCAGCAGCGGCGTCTCTCGCGTCGAGACGTACCGGCCGCCGCTGGCCGCCACGATCTCGGCGGCCGGATTCGGTGCTGGCGTGCGCGCGATCGTGACGACGTCAATTCCCTCTGCCCGCAGAAGCAACGTGCCCAGCAATCCGATCGGCCCCGCGCCAAGAATCAACGCGGTGCGCGGCTCCCATCCTGCGATTCGGCGCTGGATCTCGCGCGCCTGCCGCCATGCCTTCTCGATCACGCTCAACGGTTCAAGCATCACGGCGATCGGCTCCAAAGCGGCCGGGATCTTGACCAGGTGACCCGGCTGCTCGACGAAGCGCTCGATCATGAACCCGTGCGCGCCGATGATCCCCCGCTCCGTATAGCCGCGCCAGAGGCACATGTCCGGCTGGCCGCCCTGGCAGGCAGGGCAACCGTCCGGTCGCCGGTCAGTCGAAACCTCAAGATCGCCTGGCGCCAGGCCGTCGACACTGTCGCCGGCATCCTCGACGATGCCCAGCACCT